>SXKJ01000205.1 GCA_005778115.1 Planctomyces sp.
GCTGAACTCGCCGAATCTCGCCGCCGATCCATTCCGCCACGGCAAGGCCTTCCGCAGCAGGTGGTCGCGGCTTGTCCTTCGGCGGCATCGTGCCCAGGTTGATGGCATCCATCACCTCAGCCCAGCGGCTCGCAAATCGCGGCTGGCTGAAGTCGGGCTTCAACCCCTCAAACGAAAACGACGCCCGCGGGTTGTTGCCGCTGTGACACTCGTGGCAATGCGCCTTCACGAACGGCAAGACCTTCTGCTCGAAAAACTCAGGGCCAGCAGCCGAGGTCGTCGTCGCTGGCAAGCACAGCGCGCTCACCAGCAGCCAGCAGGCCCTGTGTAACAATTCTTTCATCGCATGCTCCCCAGGACTACTAACGTTTTGTTTCTTCGCGCCGCGAAGATTCCTCATCTGTGCCTCGGCCTTGCCATCTGTGCTATTCCATTTTCCTCGACCGGAATTTCGAAACTAGCACAGATGGCAAAGCCGAAGCACAGATTGGATTCCTTCGATGACATTCACTCACACGTCTTCAATTGGGTTGCTGAGGGCGTCCTACAAATTCCCACGCTCCTACTTCGACGGCTTCTTGTTGGCTTCGAATTCCGCGATGGCCTTCTTCAGTTCGTCAGCGGCCTGACCGGTCGCGGTGCGAGCAATCATCGCCGCCACATAGCTGTGCCGCTTCACGATCTCGGCGGGAGTGATCGTGGTGATCTTCGCGTCGGGATGATCGGCCCGCACAAGTTCCAGATCACCGGCGTTGATGAGGCTCATCGAGAGGTCGAGCGTCTTGAGTCGGCCCTTCATCGGCAGCAGATGCTTGAACCCGCCTTCGTAGGTGATGAACGCTTCGTGAAAGCCGACATGCTCCACCTTGGGCATCTTCGCAACGGACGCCAAAGCCGCTTGCGAAACATTGCCCATCTCGGCGACCGCAAATGACTCCAGCGTTGAATGGCCTTCGAAGAATTTCACTCCGGCCTCGGTCACTTGCGAATGCACCACCGTGAAGGACTTGAGCCCCTTGATCTTGGCGGCCTGCTCCATGCCCGCGTCGTTGATGCCGAGCGTCAACTTGATCTCCACCAGCTTCGAGTCCAACAACGCATCGAATCCTCTACCGTTGTAGAGCGACGACTGCGGATGATTCCTCAAGAAGCCGTTGTGATCGAAGCGAATGATCCGCAGATCCGGCATCCCCTTCAGAGCACGGAGACTCTCATCTCTCAGCCACGGGCCGTTGCCGGTCAGCGCCAGCGTGCGACCGTTCGAGTCGTAAATACAACTGAACGACACCGCGTTCCTCTCCTTGTCACGCACGCCCCAGGACTTCAGGCTGGCAGTCTCGATACCCAGTTCCTTCAGTCGATTGATGACGCCGCCCTTCGCCCATCCCGGCACCTCGGCCACTTCGACCGCATGCCCTTCGACGGCGATGATCTGCTCAACGATCTTTGCCTCGGCGGGATGTAACGGAATCTCCAACGCCCGCGCCGCCTGCTGCACGCCGAGCAGCACGATGAATGCGAACCAAACTTGCTGACTCATGAGTCGCTCCTCGTGGGATAGGGGATAGTCGCCTTTCGCTCCGCGAAAGGACGCTTAGTCCCAACGGATTTCATGATGGAGACCGTCTTGGCATTAGCATCCTTTCGCGGAGCGAAAGGCGACTATCGGGCGTTGAGACGGCCGCCTTGCCAATTCCATCGCACGATGCTAACGTGGCTAAGCCACCGCATCAAGCCCAACAGGAAACGACGCCAGCATGGATACGTCACTCGTTCGCAGTCCGGTCTATCAGCAGCTCAATCAACGACTGCGTTCTGCTCTCGCAACGGAGTATCGCTCGGGCGATCAATTCCTCACGGAGCGTGAAGTCGCCGAGAAGTTTCAGGTCAGCCGAGCCACCGCCAACAAGTCGCTCGCCAGTCTGGTCTCCGAAGGCTTTCTGGAGTTCCGCAAGGGACTGGGCACCTTCGTCCGTCGCGATGTGATCGACTACGACGTCCGCTCGCTGGTGAGCTTCACAGAGAAAGCCCGCGCCGCCGGAAAGAAGCCGAGCACGGAACTGCTCACCTTCGGTAAGCTGACTGCCGCCGAAGTGGATGAATCATTACACGCCGCCTTAGCTGTCGAGCCATCCGACGAGTTATGGGAACTGGATCGCATCCGTCTGGCCGACGGCGTGCCGGTCATCTTCGAGCATCGTTACGTCGTGCAGCGACACTGCCCCAAGCTGACGAAGTCGCAGGCGGAAGGTTCGCTGTACCGCACTTGGACCGAGACGCACGGCCTCAAAATCGGCGGCGCGAACGAGGTCATTCGAGCCGTCCTATTGTCATCAAGCGAAGCCAAGCATCTTCAGACCACAGCCAAGTCACCAGCCTTGGAAGTGGTCTCGATTGGCTATCTCGAAGACGACTCGCCGCTGTGGTGGGAGCGCACGCTCTACCGAGGCGACCAATACGAATTCCACAGCCGCCTCGGCGCCATCCAGTCCGCCACCCCCGCGCGAGGCAAATTGCGAATCGCGTAAACCCGTGGGATAGGCTTCCAGCCTGTCAGAATTGTTCCAGCGGTGCTTGCCTCTGCCGACAGGTAGGACGACTCC
>SXKJ01000206.1 GCA_005778115.1 Planctomyces sp.
CCAGGACTTCGCGTTGAAGAAAGAGTGGCCGTGGGTCAAAGCCATCGGCTATGCGGTGCGTCTCACGATCCATGCCGATGGCCGCGAGACACACGACGTGCGGTACTACATCCTCAGCCGCTACCTGAGCGGCCCACGCTTCAGCGAAGCGGTTCGCAGCCACTGGGGCATCGAGTCCATACACTGGGTGCTCGACGTGAACTTCCGCGAAGACGAGAGCCGCACACGAGAGCGAACCCTCGGCAATAATCTGAGCTGGCTACGACGCTTCGCCATCACGCGACTCAAACACCATCCGCTCAAAGAAAGTTTGCGAGGCAAGATGCAAATGGCCGGCTGGAATGACGACTTCCTCGCGGAAGTCCTCACCGGTCAACAACTTTGATACGCGTTGGTCGTGACCCCGGACGAGTTTGCCAACCTCTTCAATGTTCAGGCTTTTGCCGACCAGATGTCGGAAATAGGTGTCGAGTATGTGATTTTCACCGCATGGCATAGGGGTATTTACAATCTAGGCCCCGGTTCGCATTGGATGCTATTTTTTCTGCTGCTGGAACGCCGGGTGATCCGCCTTCCCGGTCGCGAGCAGGTACGCGAGCAGGTCCAAGATCTGCTCCTTGTTTAATGAGTTGAGAATCGCGACGGGCATGATGGAGACCGGAGACGGGCGGCGCGATTCGATTTCTAGCTTCGTGAGTTTTTGCTGCTGATCCGCAGTCGGGCCGGTTTGGATCGTCACGGTTTGCTTGTCCTCGGCGACGATGTTGCCGGTGAAGACTTTGCTGGACTCCATTTCGAAGATGAATTTGCGGTACTTCTCTTCGATGTTGCGGGACGGTTCGAGGATCTCTTGCAGCAGGACCTTCGGGTCGCTCTTGTGCTTCTTGACGACGTCGGCCAAGTCCGGGCCAACGGTGAGACTGGGACCGTGCGAATGCCCGGCGTGATCGTGGTGATGATGAGCCGAAGCAACAGGATCGGCCCCGGTCATCTTGTGGCATTGAGCACAAGCTAGCTTTGTGAAGAGGAGTTGTCCCTGAAGGAAGTTCCGCTGCTTGGCGACCCGCTTGAGGTCGTCTTGCAGGTCGCTGAGTTTCCACTCGGTCAACTTCACGACCGGCTTCGGGTTCTTGACGAGGAACGCTTTCAGGTCGTTCGTCACATACATCGTGCCGCGCATCAGCAGGTGATGACCGGGGAACGAGCAGATATAGGGATAGGCCCCTTCCTCCGTCGGAGCGGTGAAGTCGATGACTTGCTCTTGGCCATAATCCACCAGCTTGCTGGACCACAGGATGTCGGCACTCTGCGGCACATAGCTCACCGCGAATCCACCGGCACCGAGTGCCATCGCCTTCAGGCCGATGTCGTTGTCCGTGCCCGGCTTCACCAGCAGGATGTTGTGCGGCATGAAGTCGAGATTCGCGAAGGTGAGTTTGACATTCTTGCCCGGCTTCACCGTCAGTTCGGTGACGTCGTAGAGCATGCGTTCGGGGATCGTGCTGATGCGGATGGTCGTCATTTCGGGAGTGTCGCTGAGGATGCCCGATTTCTCAGCAGCGGCCAGTTTCTCGGCGGCAATCACGCCTCCGCGCATCGTGCTTTCGACGTTGAACCACAGGTGCTTGACCGTGTTGGCCGCGATTCGTGCATGCGGGTCCGGGGACTTCAGCAGCTCGCCCATCAGTTGGTAGTCGCGGACGTTGTGCTGTTGATGAAGCCACAGAGCTTCGAGCAGATGATGTGCGTCAGCGGCAGAGTTCGGATCGAGCATCTTCACCCACTTCTTGGTCTCGGCGATGACTTCAGTTGAGTCGCGCTCGCTGAGTTCGACGCGCGTGCGATGTCGAATGGAATCGACCGGCGACTTCAGGTTCTCCAGCAAGGCGGCGATCGGCTGACCGTCGATAGCCACTGGCTTCTGGAGCGGTCGGCCCTTTGCCGTCATGCGGTAGATGCGACCGTGAGTGTGATCGCGATTCGGATCGCGGACGTTGTGCTGCATGTGACCGATGATCGCGTTGTGCCAGTCGCTGATATACAGCGTCCCGTCGGGAGCAAAGATCGCATCCGACGGGCGAAAGTTCTTGTCGCCGCTCATCATCAGCCCGCGTGATTTATCGAGCGTCTTGGAGCCGTCGGCGTTGATGGTGGTGACAGTCAGCTCGGCCCCGGCGGGTTCTCCCCAAACGGTTCCCTTCTCGGCGTTGCGTTCCAAGTGGTAGTGCTTGATGCCGAGGAACCCGATCACGTTGCAGATCAAGAAATCGCCCTGCATGGACTCGGGGAAGTGGGTGCTGCTGATCACTTCGCTGGCGGTCACCGGACGAACTTCCTTCTTCAGGAGTTCGTGCATCGCGAAACCTTTGCCTTCGGGACGGACCTGAAATGCTCGGCCGCCGGTCCCGTCGGTCGCGTACTGATAGCCCCAGTAGTCGAACGAGGTGCCGTGCGGGTTCGGCGAATTGCCAGCGTGCAGCGAGATCGTGAAGCGTCGCGGATCGAAGCGATACATGGCCGACGCCCCGGATTGCAGCGACGGTCCCCACGGATGTTCGTGGTTGTGCTGCATGAAGACGCCGCTCTGCCAGTAGATCGCGCCGTCGGGTCCGTAGATCAAGTTGTTGGCTGCGTGATGCGTGTCAGACGAATCCAACCCTTGCAGCAGGATGGTGCGGACATCGGCGATGTCGTCCCCATCGGTGTCTTTGAGAAACAGAATCTCGGGCGTGCAGGTCACGATGACGCCGCCGTTCCAGAACTCGAAGCCGAGCGGGTTTTGCACGCGAGCGAACTCGGTGACTCGATCCGCTTTACCGTCGTCGTTGTCGTCATGAACGATGATCAGCGCGTCGTTCATTTCCTTGAGCGGTTCCCACTTCGGGTACGTCGGCCAGACAGCGGCCCACAATCGCCCCTTGGTGTCGAACTGCATCTGCACCGGGTTCACGAGCTGCGGAAACCGAGCTTCATCGGCGAACAGGCTGACTTCAAAACCGTCTGCCACCGCCATCTGCTTGAGACCATCGTCGCCGCTGACGTACTTCAGCCGGCCTTCCTTCACCGCACTGGAACTCTTGCTGCCACCGCCGACGTTCGAGATCACCTCGACCGGCTTCGGGACGTTGCTGTCATCAACGGCGACCTCTTTGCCCTGAGCCACGGCCCACACGCGAGCGTCTCGATTCAGGGTCATCACATCGAGCATCGACAGCTCGTGCTGCAACACGACGGCGTTGGTTTGGTCGTTCGTGAATTTCAGCGTCGAGCGTCCGCCCCACACGTCATTGCCATCGCGAGCGCGGTAGCGGTTATTCCAATGATTGTCCTTGTCGAGCACCGCGTTCCGCAGCGGCTCCATCGGCGACGATGAGGCAACCGGTTTGCCGAACAACGAGGTCGCGATGACTTCCGCCAGTTGGCGATTCCCCTCGGGAGTCAGATGCACGCCGTTGATCGTCAGCGGCGAGCTGGCTTCCTTGAACATCTTCCGCGAAGGACGAAACAGATCGACGAAGGCCACTCCCGCTTCTTTGGCCGCCGCTTCCGTCGCCGCCGTGTAGGCTTCGAGTTGAACGTTGTGAGCCTTCCCATCAGGCACGTTCGGATTGCCCGTGTTCTCATGAGCGATCGGGCTGAACAACACGATGCGCGGGAACGACTTTCCGTTGGCCTTCGATCCGCGCGTCTTCTTGACGAACGCTACCAGTTTTTGTTGATACTCGCTGGCCTTCTCAACTCCATCAAACGATTCGTTGTAGCCGAAGAACGCGAAGACGACGTCGGCTTTCACATGCTGCAAATACTCCGTCATCGACGTCGCTCCGCTGCTGCGCGGGAACGAGTCAGGTCGGTCGCCACTGGCGCTCATGTTGCGGAAGCGGACTTGTTTGCCGTGCAACTCGCTCTGCAACAGCGTCTCCAGCCAGCCGTCGTGCTGCATCCGATCCGGCAAGCCGTTCCCCAAGATCGCGACGACATCGTTCTGCTGAAACGCGAACGGCAGCGGATCCCGATAGTCGGCGGGAACGTCAGCGAGCGAAGCCTCATTGGACGGCTTCGGATCGTTCTTCTTGCCGCCAGCCTGCGCGGCCTTCGCGCCGCCATTGGCAGGTTCTCCGGTCTTCCCAGCGTAGGTCAGCCAGCTCATCCGTCCATCGTTCTCGACATCAATGACCATCACCTCGGGCGCCGCGATATTCGTCGCGCGAAAAACTTCCTTTCGCTCTTCATCCAGCAGCGTGATCGTGAAGCTGTCCAAGCGAGTCTCGTAGCCGTCTCGATTGAAGATGCCGACCTTCTCAACCTTCACAGCCGTCTTGAGGTCGAGTTCCCACCACGGATTTGTTGAACCGTCGTTCGTCGTGTGAGTCTGCCCGCCCTTGCCCCAGTCGGGTGACTTGTTGCCATCAATCGCTTTCGCCGCAGTCCCCTCGCCGTTCGTGCTGGATTGAGTCGCCGTTCCACTCGGAGCGATGTTCTTGTTGCCGCTGATCACTTCCACTTCGGCCAGCGTCAGAATGCGTTTGTCGCCGGGCAGCTCGATGCGCACAAAGCGAGCCGGCTTGCCAGTCACAAACGGTTTGGCCGGTTTCTTGTCCGAGGCGGCTGCTTCCGGCTTCGTGTCCGGCTTCGCTTCAGCCTTTGAGTCATCTTTGCCCTTCTTCCGCTTGTCTTTCTTGCCACCTTCCTTCGCACCTTCCTTAGCGGCAGGTTGCTGAGTGTCGTTATTCGCGGGGATTGGACTCTCGAACCCGGCATACATCTCCGGCTTGATGCCGCGAGCATGCGTCTGATTGCCAAAGGTATTGGGCTTGAAGGGACCGACCGTCGCGACGTTCATGTCCGCCGTGATCTTCTCTTCCAAACCGAGCGTCCAGAAAATGCCGTTGCACATCAGCCGCCGGTATCCGTCGTTCGTCAGATCTTCCGGAGTCCCATACAGCGACGTGAAGACGCGGCCCGTTTTGCCCGTCCCCGACTTGTAGGTTCGAGTCCACTCCGAAGGCATCGGCGGCTGAGTGTCCGACGGAGTCGAATCGGGCGTCATCCCATTCAGCGGTTGAGCCATCGTCAGAACGTCACCATCAATCGGCTTGCCCACATAGCCGCCCGCCTGAACCCAGACGTCCTTCACGCCTCGCAGAATCGGATGCGACTTCATGGCATCCACGATCGTGATCCGAGTGCTCTGCTGGTGATTGCGGCCGTAATGACCGACCCACGTTTGCCCCAGCACCTGATGCCCAAACCCAAGCTCATACCCAGCGTCCTTGCTGCGGTAGTCATACTTGGCAAACGGCTTGTCGGCAGGAATTTGAAATGCATGCGTCGCCGTCCGCATTCCAACCACCGGGCCGCCTCGATTCAGATAAGCATCGAGATGCTTCATCTGCTCAGCAGGCAAATTCTGGAACCTCAGAAAGACAACGGCCAAGTCCGCAGTATCGAGTGCTTCCATGTGAGGAATGCTCGACGGAGTCCCCGCCACAATCTCCCCCGATTCCGGGTCGATGTTAAACAGCACCGTGCACTTGAAGCCGTGATGCTTCGCCAGCAGCCGCCCCAACGCCGGCAGCGATTCCTCCGAGCGATACTCATGATCGCCCGCCAGAAACACGATGTGCTTTCCGTGGCCAACGCCGCTGGTGCCTTCGTAGACCAGTTCGGCAGCACTCAATGGAGATACCAATGCCAAACAGGTGGCAATGAGGAGTATCCGCCGGAAGAGATATGTTGGTTGAGAAGTGTAGAAATGAGATTTCATGGGGGTCTCGTCTTAGGGGGTGTTATTCGCGGAACGTTCAGCAGACGTGTGCTCGTCGGCTCTTCTGGCTCATCTTCTTCCCGTGATTCACTGTCTCTCTTCATTCGCTGTCAAAACAATCAACAACGAATGAAGAGAGACAGCGAATTGTTGTTCGTATTCGTATCCGCAGCATTTGATCGCTGCAACTTGCTAAGACGCAGGTGACGTGATTCTCGGACTTATTGTTTTGATCGCAACAACTCGGCCATCGCTCGGCCAAGCGCTTCGCCGGTTTCGTAGTCGGTCTCGGCGTTGTGATTGTAGTGAAAGCCCAGATTCACCGGGGACACGTCGGCCTCGCGACAGAGGTCGCACGTTTCGTCAGCTCAAGAACTGCTTGATCGGGCCGGTTTGATCGATCTGGAATTTGTTCAAGCCGAGATCAAGATCACCGTAGTGTTTGATCGGGTTGCCATAGGCATTGAGGATGGTGGTGAACCAGTTGCCGATGGTCTTGTGCCCCGCCTGGCCCCAGTATGGCAGTCGCGTGTAGCGGCCGGCGATGTTGAGTTTGGCGTTTCGGCCCGAGAGGACGAGGTAGGGCCATTCGATACCGGTGCCGTGATGCGTTTCGCCGTTGTCCGGGAAGTAGAAGAGCAGCGTGTTGTCGAACATGGTCCCGTTCCCCTCGGGGACACTCTTCAGCCGGCGGACGATGGAATCGATCAGCGCCATGTGGCGGATACGAATGGTTTCGCGAACCTCTTCGGCCTTGAGCTTGCCGACCCCTTTGCCGTGCCCGACATCGTGCAGGTTGATCTTTTCCGTTTCGAGACCAGGAACTCCGGTGTAGAGCGTGCCGAGTTCATCGACGGTGAACGTGGCCACGTTGGTCATGCCGGAGATCAGCGAGGACAGCAGAATCTCGGTGTGGCCGAGCTGACAGTCGATGGTGGAGAGATCATCGGCGAAATACTTCTTGTCCAACTTCGGAACATTTCTGCCGATGACGTCGCCCATCGATTCCAGCTTCTTGTTGCGGCGGCGAAGGTCCTCCATCGACTCGGCATAGTTCTTGACCTTTGCCATTTCGAGGCCAGCCAGATCGTGACTCAGCCCCGACTGATTGCCAGACGTAAACTCCAGCACCTTGCGATCCAGTTCGTACCGGATGCGGTCGGTCTCGTTACTCGACACGGACTTGAACAATTCATTGATCGCCACCTTGGGAGAGCCAAAGGCATAGTTGGGTTGCTGAGGTCCGCGAGCCGAAAACCCCTTTTCAATGCCGTGAATGTTTCCTCGCGCATTGCCACCATCAATGGGGAAGCAGGCTAGTTCGATGTGCTCCAGCGGTGAGGGGAAAAGTTTCGCCAGTTCGAAATCGACGGTCGCCCACTTGATGGAACTCAATCGCTCGTTGGCCGCGTAAACTCCGAGGCAAGACTGCCAGGAGTGATGCCCGTTGGTACACATCTTTCCGGACAATCCCTGGAGAATCGTCAGGCTCTCTTTGTGGTCGTTGAGCGCGCTCATCCAGGCGGGCAACTCGTGGTTGGCGAGGTCCACTTCGAACGGCTCTTTCTTCCGCTCCTTTTCCATGTCCTCCCGGCTGAGGCTCGGTGGCACCATCACGCTGGGAAATAGACCGTTCCCTTTGTGCATGAAGATGAACCGCATCGGCGGCTTACCTTGGTCCGGAGCGGCAATCGCACTCGACATGTAGGGAGAAAGCATCGCCGCACCCGCGCCGAACGCGGAGGTCTTCAAAAAGTCTCTTCGGGTCTTCATGGTCATCGCACCTTGATTACCGCGACTTGCGGTACAGGAAGGAATCGGAGATCAACAGGGAAACAATCACGGCTTGGAAGCTGCCACCGCTCTCGACATACGCCTTGTCGGCAGCGATGAGCGTCTGCGAGTCGGACAGCATTTCGTTTCGCCCCATGTAGAAACGAAACGCATGGCGGATGATCGACTGGCGGACCCGAGCCGACTTGCCGAGCCGGTCGATCATCTCCAGAGCGTCCTTCACCGGCCCGTCCAGATTTGGTTCACCAGTTCCACGGAGATAGCCGTCGGTATTCACGGTCTTGGTTTTGAAGGTATCAGCGTCGTTCTTACCTTTGGCTTTTGCAATCAGGTTTTCAGGATTCTCCAACGGTTCGTCGAGGCGAAAGCGTCCGAAGTCATCATAAAACTCAAAGGGATAGCCCAGCGGGTTCATGTGCTGATGACACTTCCAGCACGCCGTCTGTGCCCGCCCCGTCACGGACTCGACGCGTTCCCGAAATATCATGTGCGGATCATCCGGAACTTTGGCGTCCACAGTGATCGGCACATCGGGCACTCGTCCCGCCAGCAGCTTTTCTTGGACCCAGCGTCCACGTCGAATGGGATCGGTGTGGAAGTTGGATGAGTGGGCGATCAACCAGGCCGGATGAGTGAGTATGCCCTTGCGATGAGCGATCTTGAACGGCTGAATCACCTGATAATCCAGGTCGTCGTCACCACCGTATTGCCCATTGGAACCCGGTGTTGCCGGCAGGCTATAGGATTGGGAGTACCTGAATTGATTACCGTGCGCCCACGGAAATGTCGTGAAGGGTGTGTTGCCCTTTCCGAAGGTTTTGGAAAAGTGCTCCATGACTCGCGGCAGGCCGTTGGAGTGCGGTCCCTTGGTGAGATCGATGTTGTGCTTTTTCAATAACTCTTGATGCTCCTCGAAGACCTTTTCTGGGTTCTCTCGCCAGTCGGTGTCCTTCAGCGTGTCATAGAGTTCCCGCCAGCCAGCAACGATCTTGGAACCTTTCTCGTTATTTACATTGTGGTACATGAAGAATTGGTCCGTGGTGAGCAAGTTCTCAAACACGTTCTTGTCTTGCCTGACGTGCGTCTCCACAACTCGGTCCGCTTCCCGAATGAGGCTGCCGGGTGTCGCACTGCTCCCGCGTCCCGGATTTTGGTAATAGCCACCGCTGCGATTGTTGTCCTTGAAGACCTTCAGAGCGCCGGGATAGCCGAAGAACTCGCGAAAGAAGCGGATGATCTTGGGGTGCGAGACGACCGTGGAATCATTGATTGCGGGATCAATTTGGCCTTTGTAGTAGTTCTGATCAGCGAGCAGTCGCAACACTTCCCGTTGGTAATCATCCTTGGTGTTCAGTCGCCCTTCTGCGGCGGCTTTGACCAGCACTGGGTCCGGTCCCCAGTCGCCCAAGGCATAGGAAATGGCATAACTGGCTTCGCGAGGTGAGAGCATCTTTCGGCCGTATTCATCCACCGGACCCCCACCGAATTCGAGGCGATAAAGAAGTTCGGACTCCAGCAGGACGGCCACCAGCATCTGACGCAGTCCTTCGGTGTTGCCGGCCACCTCGATCGCGGAACTGATCAGTTCGAGATACTTCGCCAGTTCCGTATCGTTGGCCGGACGCTGGAGCACGATCCCAAACTGAGCCTGGATCGCGGCGATGAGCGCAGCCTCCGAAGGTTTGGCGGCGTTCAGGATGATCGACTCGAAGGCCGGCGGAGTGGGCGGGGAAAACCGGTCAGCCCGGTTTTCAAAATAGTCAGCCTTGAAATCTCCCTTCTTGACGCGAGCGGATCGGATCTGTTTGTGGGACATCCACTGCGCATTGTTGAGCATCATCAGCAGATGGCCGCCGTCGAGCGGCGTGATGGCGTAATCGCGAATGCCCGAGCGATCCGGGAGCACGAACGGATTGGTGATGCCGTAAAGGCTCGTGCTTCCCGGCAAACGCATGTATTTGTCGTGAGCCTCTCCCTTGAGCCTGAAGATGTCGATGATCCGTCCCGTAAAAATCTGTGGGCTGACAAGCCAGCGCCGGGCGGGGGTGAAGGGCCTTTCGTTGATCTCGCCGCTGAAGAGTCTGTCGTGATCGACCGCATTGCCGTAATCGGGGTAACGCAGTTTGTCCTCGATCAGCGGCGCGTTTGATTTCACAAGTTCGCCTCGCACCCAATCGACGAGCACTTGTCGCTCGGCTGGTGAGGGTTGCGGCGCGTCTTTCGGAGGCATCAAACCGAAGTGAAGTTGTTCCTGCGCCTTGTTCAACAGATCGAGTCGCACTTTGAGATCAGCCTTGGTGAACCCCGAGAGATTGACCTCACCTTCGTTGGCCTTATCGCCGTGGCATTCAGCGCAGACTTTGACGAGCACTGCCTGCACATGGTTCGGCACAGTGACTCCGTCCGACATCGCTTCTGCCAGCACATTGGTCGCCATCGCAGCCGCCAGCAGCATTGCGACGAGGAGTCGCAGGGGAGCGGAATCGTGGCCACGTTCTCCAGAGGCAAGCGAATCAGTGTGACACGACGGTCCGAGTCGTGAGTGCCAAGTGACAGCTTCCGTTCGTTGATCGAGACTCACGGCGCGGAGCGTCGTGCCACACTGATTGTCGACAGTGCCACCAGAGCGAGAGCGAGCCGGCGAGAACCCCACGTTCTGGAGGACGTGGCTACGCAAGCCGCTTCTGCAACGGTCGCTACTTCTTAAGTGGTTCATACACGAACTCCATCGTTGATTTGCCTTGAGGAAGATGCAGTCGCAGCAGCAGTTCGGATCGCTTCGGTTCGTCGGACAGCGATCGCAGTTTTGTTTTGGTCGCGGGGATCGTCAGCCGTAGTCGGCCGCTGCGGAAGACTCGCTCGGACTCCGCACTGATGTCACCGGTGAGTGCGCGGAACCAAACGGTTTGCGGTGCTGGCGAGTCGAATTGCAGAACACACTGGAGTTGCCGGTGCTCATCACTTCCCACGGCGACTGACCGGTCTTCAATCTCGATCGTACCACTGCGGTACATGAAAGTCGGAATCGATGATTCGCCGAGGAAGTATCCACGGAATTGATAGCCGACATTCTTCGGATAGAGTGGGTTGGGATTGGTCCGAGCCTCTTTGGTCATCACGGGCATCAGTGGCCACGGAGCGTTTTCATCCGCGAGTTGCACGAACGAAACATCCTGCGCAAGAGTGATTGGCTCGCTGCTTGGATTGAATTCGCCGGAACCTTGGCCGCTCCAATTGACGCCGATGAAGTCCCCCTGCCAGATGGCGGAGAGCGTTCCGGTTTCGGCGTTGAAGGCGTAGCTCAGTTTCTCCGGCAGGCCGACGGCGATACCTCGAAAACCGGCGACTCGACTGCGGCCGCGATACGATTTGGCCTGATCATCGACCGTCAGTTTTGTGCTCACGCCGCGAATGCCCGACGGATCGGCGGCCGACGTGCCGAGCGAGAGGTAGTACCAGATCGCTTCGATCTGCTTGTCGGTGTTGCCATCGAGAATCGTTTTGTGCGCGGCCATCCCGTTCGGCTACGCCGTTGGCATGACGGTTCGAGGGCGAAACGCGCCGGGGTTTCGCAAGTAGCTGTTGAGCCAGCCGGGTTGAAGTCGCTGATAGCTCGTCAACAAGTCGATCCCTTGATTGATCAGCGCGGCCTTCCCATTGAAGTTGTGACACGCGACGCAGTTCAGCCCCTTGTCACCGAGCAATTCCCGTCCGCCAGCGCGAAGCAGCTTTTCTCGTTCTCGTTCGCGTTCGGTGCGGCTTTCCGGATTCGGCGTCGGCACTTTGGCTTCGGCGTTGTCGCAGCCGAGATCGCCGCCACCGAGGTCGTCCGCGAGGATGACGAGGATGTTGGGTTTTTCGTCAGCGGCCCAGGCACTCGAAGCGAGGGCGACGATGATGAGCAGGGATGCGAATTTCGTCATGCCAGAATCCCCTGCACGACTTCTCCATGCACGTCGGTCAGTCGGTAATCTCGTCCTTGGGCGCGGTAGGTGAGCTTGGTGTGATCGATGCCCAGCAGATGCAACGCGGTGGCGTTGAGATCGTGGATATGCACCGGGTCTTTGACGATGTTGTAGCTGAAGTCATCGGTCTCGCCGTGGACGTGGCCCCGTTTCACACCGGCTCCGGCCATCCAAACGCTATAGCAGCGCGGGTGATGATCGCGGCCGTAGTTGTCCGCCGTGAGCGTCCCTTGGGAATACACCGTGCGACCAAACTCGCCCCCCCAGATGACGAGCGTGTCTTCCAGAAGACCTCGCTCCTGAAGGTCGGTCAGCAGTGCGGCGGTCGGTTGGTCGGTGTCGTAGCACTGACTCTTGATGCCGCTGGGCAGGTTGCCGTGCTGATCCCAGCCGCGGTGATATAGCTGAATGAATCGCACGCCACGCTCGGCCAGCCGGCGCACCAGGATGCAGTTGGCCGCGTAGGTGCCGGGTTTCTTGGACTCAGGCCCGTAACGTTCAAAGATGTTTGTCGGTTCCTTCGACAAGTCGGCAAGTTCTGGGACTGCCGTCTGCATGCGGAACGCCATTTCGTATTGGTCGATGCGTGCCTGAGTTTCCGGATCTTGAGACTCGGCAAACTTCAGGCGATTCAGTGAGGCGACATCATCGAGCATCGCGCGGCGGCGATCGGTGGTGATGCCGGGCGGGTTCGAGAGGAACAGCACCGGATCCTTCCCCGAACTGAACCGCACGCCTTGATGGCGCGACGGCAGAAAGCCGGAACTCCACATGCGTTCGTGCAGAGGTTGGGCGTTGGTCGGCCCGCTGGGTCTCGAGATCATCGCCACGAATGCAGGCAGGTCGGCGTTTTCTGAACCGAGTCCATAAGCCACCCAAGAACCGAACGCGGGACGGCCGCCGATCTGATGGCCGGTTTGCAAGAGTGTCATTGCCGGGTCGTGATTGATGGCCTCGGTGTGCAGCGAGCGGATGACGCACATCTCGTCCGCGAACCTCGCCGTGTGCGGCAGCAGTTCGCTCAACCAAATTCCCGAATCGCCGTGCTGATGGAATTTGTAAATCGACGGCGCAACGGGAAAGCGCTTCTGTCCGGCCGTCATCCCGGTGAGCCGCTGCTCGCCCCGGATGGAGTCGGGAAGATCTTTGTCGAACTGCGCAACAAGCCCCGGCTTGTAATCGAACAGATCTAATTGCGAAGGCGCTCCGGCCTGCGTGAGCCAGATGATCCGCCTCGCTTTGGGCACGAAATGCGGTGCGCGAGTGTCGGCAAACAATCGCGGGTTCAACAACGACGCGAGCGCCGCGGTACCTATGCCTGTGCCACTCAAGAAGTGACGACGGGAGAGTCCGGTCTGAAACGTGTCGGCGGTCATGAGGATCATTCTTTCGTAATGACTTCGTCGAGGTTGAGCAACGTGCTGACGATGGCCGCGAACGGGGCGAGTTCTCCTGGGTTCAACGTGGCGTCAGAGGCTGCGTCACCCACGGCAAGGAATGCTTTGGCCGCTTCGGGATCGCTTTCAAAATCAGTTCGAACGCGACCATACGCGGCGCGAAGAACCGTCAACTCAGTGGACCTCGGAGGACGTGACAGCAGCAGACGGAAGCCGTGAGTGAGCCGTGACTCAACCGTATCACCACCCTCGCGCATCATGCGCTGCGCGAGAAAACGCGCGGCCTCCACATAAGTAGGGTCATTCAGCAGATTGAGCGCCTGGAGCGGCGTGTTGGTGCGTGAGCGTCGCAGCGTGCAGGCTTCACGGAACGGCGCGTCGAATAGCAGCATGGCCGGATTCGGGACGGAGCGCTTCCAATACGTGTAGAGACTGCGGCGATGGAGATCGTCCCCTTTACCGGGAACATAAACGTTGTAGCCGTTGCCGGCGGTGACTTGCTCGTAGAGCCCCGGCGGATGGTAGGGCTTCACCGACGGCCCGCCGATTTTCTCGACGAGCAACCCGCTCGCGGCCAGCGCCTGATCGCGCACGAACTCAGCCGTCAGCCGATAACGCGCGCCGCGGGCGAGCAGGCGGTTCTCTGGATCGCGCTCGCGCAGCAACGGCGTGAGGTGCGACTGCTGTCGGTAGGTCGCGCTCGTGACCATAAGCTTCATCAAATGCTTCACATCCCAGCCGCTACGAATGAATTCAGCCGCGAGCCAGTCGAGCAACTCAGGATGAGAGGGCGGATCTCCCTGAGCACCGAAGTCCTCGCTGGACTTCACCAAGCCCGTGCCGAAGACCTGTTGCCAGAGCCGATTCACCGCCACGCGCGCAGTCAGCGGGTTCTGCGGACTCACCAGCCACTTCGCGAGTCCGAGCCGATTGCGCGGGAGGTCGTCAGCAAGAGCGGGCAACTCCGCAGGTGTCGCCGCTGTGACGCGGTCCCCCGGCTTGTCGTAAGCACCGCGCATCAACACAAAAGTCGGACGTGCTTTGGGCAACTCGGCCATAACCAGCGTTGTCGGAATCTCCGTCTCCGCGGCAGCGACCTTTTTCTTGAGGTCGGTCAACTGCTCATTCAGCTTGGTGTACTCGGGCGACGCTTTGTCTGTGATCGCGGCAAGCTGCTCATTCACTGCCTTCACTTGCGCGTTCAACTCATCGAGCTTCGCCTCGACCTCCGGCGCCGGCAGCTTCAAGAATGGCGGACTGTTCTGTCGGATGTGAGCACCATAGTTGCCAACGCCTCGTTCGGGGACGTTGTGAAAAAATGCTTTCAGCGCGTAGAAGTCGCGCTGCGTGAAGGGATCGAACTTGTGGTCATGACAGCGGCAGCAATTGAACGTCTGGCCGAGCCACACGGTCGCCGTCGTCTCCACCCGATCGGCTGTGTATTCCGCGAGGAACTCCGCGTCGATGATCCCTCCTTCCTCGTTCATCATGTGATTGCGATGAAAGCCCGTCGCGATTCGCTGGTCTCGCGTGGCATCGGGCAGCAGATCACCGGCGATCTGCTCGATAGTGAATTGATCGAACGGCATGTTGTCATTGAAGGCGCGGATCACCCAGTCGCGCCAGGCCCAGAGTTCGCGGTCACGATCGACCTGATAGCCGTTCGAGTCCGCATAGCGTGCCGCGTCCAGCCAGTCCACCGCCATCCGCTCGCCGTAGCGAGGAGACTTCAGCAATCGCTCAACGACTTTTTCATAAGCCTGCTCCGAGTCGTCGGCGAGGAACGTATCCACCTCCGCCAACGTCGGAGACAGGCCGGTCAAATCGAGCGACACACGGCGAATCAGCGTCACCTTCACCGCTTCTGCAGCCGGTGCGAGCCCCTCACTCTCCAGCCGAGCGAGGATGAAACGATCGAGATCGCCGCGTGACCAATCGCCGCGTTTGACGGTAGGTATCACTCCCGGTGCGAGCGGCAAGAAGGACCAATGCCGCTCATACGTCGCGCCTTGCTCGATCCAGTGCTGCAGCTTTTTCTTTTGCGCGGCGGTCAGCGTTTTCGAGGTCTTCGGTGGCGGCATTACCTCTGCGGCATCCGCACTGATGATGCGTGTCCACACGCGCGACTTATGGACGTCACCCGGTACGATGGCCGCTTCACCCGACTCTGCGGTCTTAAACGCTTCCTCGCGGACATCCAATCGCAGTCCGGCCTGTCGCTGCTTCGCATCGGGGCCGTGGCACGCAAAACAATTGTCCGAAAGGATCGGCCGAACGTCGCGATTGAACTTCACGCGATCATCGGCCCAGCCGGTTGCCACGATGAGCATGCACAAGGCGACGAAGAGAAGCCTGTAAGCTGTCGATTTCATTTCGAGTGTTCCTGAGCTGGCCCGACTCCGCGAATCGGTGTTGTTATCGAGCGACTCGACAACCAGGCCACGTCTATTGGTGGATCGCGCGGAGTGTAATCGGACGCTTCTCGCAGGACTTCGCCGCCGGGCAAAGTTCGTGAACGATTCCGATGAAATGGCCGTGCGTGAAACGTGT
Source organism: Planctomyces sp. (assembly GCA_005778115.1). GTDB lineage: Bacteria > Planctomycetota > Planctomycetia > Planctomycetales > Planctomycetaceae > SXKJ01. Next base: position 15,474 of record SXKJ01000206.1, read on the forward strand.
CGATGCAGAATCCGCGTCGGTTTTGGACTCACTCGCGGCCGTGTCGTCCGAAAACTCAGTGGTGGGCGAAGTGCTTTGGAAACCCCTGACGGACGGAACTCCCGAAGGCGAAACCTGCAACGTGCCACAAGATAGCCTGTGCTTTGAGCTCTCACGGTGGTGGTGAGCGCCCATTCGTCCAAATGCGCTGATCGGTTCATCATTCGCCTTTGTATTGCGAACGAATACGGAGGATGGCGAGAGAATCCAGACAAGGGGGAGGGGGCACGGTGCCGATTCCCTCCGTCGAATAGTCACAATCGGTCGCTTCGCTCACAGTCAGGGAGTATGCTAATTCTGCATTTCGTGCAGGAAGTTTGTCCTTCGGCGGAGTTGGTGCTTATGCCCGCGATGTTGGTGCCCATTGAGTCAGGTAATCCGATCATTTTGGATAAGCCGATCGTGTTGGTCGGGCGGCACGCCGACTGTGACGCCGTGATTCTCGATCGCCGCAAAATATCGCGCAAGCATTGCGCAATCGCCCTGGTCAACAACAACTTTGTGGTCCGCGACCTGGGCAGCATGAACGGAATCTGGGTCAACGGAGTTCGTGTCGAGCAGCAAGCCGCGGTGGGCTTTGGCGACGAATTGATGATCGGCGACGCGCGATTCCGATTGGAAGCGGGAAAACTCGACGCCACGAAAAAGGAAGCCGCAAAACTCGAAGCTGCAAAACTCGAAGCTGCAAAACTCGAAGCTGCAAAACTCGAAGCTGCAAAACTCGAAGCTGCAAAACTCGAAGCTGCAAAACTCGAAGCTGCAAAACTCG
>SXKJ01000207.1 GCA_005778115.1 Planctomyces sp.
CGTGATCTTCAACGACGAGCAGGCTTCCGGTTAGCCGTTTGTCTCCGCAGGAATTGCAAACTTGTGCCTCGTAGCCCTTCTTCAAGAAATTGCTTTGCGGCCCAGTGTGGAAGAAGACGCCGCCGTTGGAGCGGGGCTTCGCCAGCACCTCGATCTTGAGCTCGAAGTTCTTGAAGTCATGCTTGTTGACCGGCCCGACGTAGCTGAGTCGAGCCAGAGGCCCACCACCGGCGACGATGGCTCCATCTTGCACTTTGAAGCACTCGTCGTGGTCTTCAGCATTCCAACCGTCGAGCGACTTCCCATCGAAGAGGCTTTGCCACTGGCCGTCGTCTGCGTTTGAAATCGACGCAAACGCGATGAAGGCCAAGTTCGTAACGATGGTCGCCAGTTTCATCGCAGGTTTCCTATTTCTTCAATTGCTCGGATTCGTCGCAAGGGCCGTCGTGTCCATTCTTGATCGCCAGAAACAAAGCGTCGTCGGAAGAGTTTCGCTTGCTGACCTCGGGTTTGATGACTCGGTAATATCGTTCTCGTTCGATGATCCTCAACCCAACCGGCATGGCGAGATCAACGACTACTTCGCCACTCTCGCACCATGCGTGTTCGATTCGCTTGCCGACCCTTGCGCTCAAGACGGTGCCGTGGACGAGAACCCAATCACGTTCTTTTGCCTCCGAGGCTCAGCGAATCGCTCCCGTGTAACAAAGCCCTTCCCAATCCATCTCCAAGATATCCAGTTCCTCTTCATCCGGTTCGTCTTCGCCGATGAGGCACGCTGCGAGCATCATGTCGAGCGATTCGGGATCGGCGAGTCGATGATCGCTCCCAACCTCGATCAGCGTGTATGCCGGCAGCCCGCTGTTCCTGACCAACTCCATCGAGTCGGCAAACGGAATCGCGTCGTCGTTCTTGCTGTGCAGGATCACGGTGCTGGACCTCACGGTCTTGGCCGTCCCCCATTTCTTCCACGCAGGACACAACAGGACGAGCTTGGTATCGCCACTGTTGATGTTCATCGCCACTGCGCCGCCCCGTGATGATCCCACAACGACATCGGGTTGGTGCTCATCGAACTCTTGTTGAGCGATTTGGACAGCTTGCTCGAAGTCGTTATCGGGCAACTTGGGATTGATGACCTTGTGGCCGTGCTGGATCAAGTAGGACGATTTGACGCCACCAGGGATGGATTGCCAACCGTGAAGGAAAAGGATTTGCATGGGTCCGACTCGGCCCTGGAACGTGAGACTGCCGCCGACTTTTGCCACCAGTTGGCACAGCGTAGGATAGCCCGACATCGCAGAACAACAGCCAGACGGTGGCCCACGAGTGGGAGCAAAACGATCAGGAAGGAACCGCAAATCGCATGAGTCCAGAAAACGACAATCACCCCTTCCTCCCCGGTCCCACAGCCAACACCGTTCGATCAGCCGATGGCAAAATTCTGACGGCACCGAAGGGTTGGATTCTGCTCCCGCCCGGAGACGCCGCTCTCACTCGTCGTGTGAAGGCTGCTGGCGATCATTGGGTCGTGCAGGAAAAGAGAGGCCGCAAGATCTTTTCCAAAGGAGTGTGGGCATCGGCTGCCACCATTGATCGGCTTCGAGTTGAACTCGAAGCCGAGCGATCCACAGAACAGTTCGCCAAACGGAAAGAGTCGGCGGCTCAACGACGTGAAAAGGTTCAAGCCGAATACGTCGAGGACTTCTTTGGTGCGGTGTTGACGTATCTGGCCTTCCATCCAAACTACACCGAGCTTGCCAACCGCCTGGCACGAGCGGTCTCAGATCACGCCACTCCAGTCGGTAGCGGAACGGTGGCGAGAACCAAACGCATTCCCGTCGAACAACGAGCCGAGGCCGCTGTCATTGCGTGGATGCGGCACCAAACGACGGCCTACGATTCGATGCAGATCGCACGGATCAAAGGCCAGCGGCGAGAGGTTCGGCGACTGCTGGCCCAGCGATCCAAAGAGTTACTGTCGTGCTATCGTCGTGGACATTCGATCGCTGAGGCGTGTCCTCTGAAAAATGCGTTGGGGAGTCTCCCTCGTTCGTAGTGAAGCAACATGGCTGATCCCAAGAATGCCAAACTGTTCGTGAACCTTGGAGCTTCTCAGGCTCGTCGTCGCTTGAAAGGATTCGGCCACGGTGTCCGCAAGGTGGAGACTGCCGGGAACGATCAGGCGGTCATCATCCACACGGCCACGGGACAGCATCTTCGCCAGCTTGAAGCCAAGTTCGCGGACGTGGGCTTCGGTGAAACAGAGATTGCTCTCAGTAAGCCGGCGGATTTGATTGAAGTGACGGAGGATTTGGATGGCATCAAATCTGCCTAATGTCATGCACGTCAGTAACGGCGACGGAGATTCGTGTCCGCTCTACAATCGGTGTGGAGTCCGTCGCTGGCTGCGATCTTGTCGCGAACAATTTGCCCCAAATGGAACCCTGAAACATGAGTCGTTTTCTCTTCGTTGCCGTGTTGAGTTTCGTCCCGGTGATGTCGTTTGCGGTCGCGGATGATGTGCGGTTGCCGCGCAGTTCGCCGGAGTCGCAGGGTGTTTCCTCGAAGGCGATTCGCGAGTTCGTGGAGACGGCGAATCAGAAGATCGACACGTTGCACAGCTTCATGCTGCTGCGGCACGGGCACGTCGTCGCCGAAGGTTGGTGGAAGCCCGAAGCAGCCGACAAGCCGCATGTTCTGCATTCGCTCAGCAAGAGTTTTTGCTCTTCGGCGGTGGGGCTGGCCGTCGCGGAAGGTAAGCTGAGCATCGACGATCCGGTGCTGAAGTTCTTCCCGGAAGATGCGCCCGATAAGCCGTCGGACAAGCTGAAGCAGATGCGCGTCCGCGATCTGTTGACGATGTCCACAGGGCATGAGACCGAGCCAAAGTTCACGGCGGATGACTCGTGGGTGAAGACGTTTCTGGCGCATCCGGTGCCGCATAAGCCGGGGGCTCACTTTCAATACAACTCGCCCGCGACTTACATGCAATCGGCGATCGTGCAGAAGGTCACAGGGCAAACGGTGCTGGAGTTCTTGAAGCCGCGATTGTTTGAACCGCTTGGCATTGAGAACCCAACCTGGATGAGCAGCCCGCAAGCGATCTCGACCGGCGGTTGGGGATTGATGCTTCGCACTGAGGACATCGCTAAGTTTGGGCAGCTCTATTTGCAGAAGGGCAAGTGGAACGGCAAGCAGCTCGTGCCCGCATCCTGGGTGGAGCAAGCGACCTCTAAGCAAGTCTCCAACGGCAGCGACCCCTCTCGCGATTGGGATCAGGGCTACGGCTTTCAGTTCTGGCGCTGCCGCCACGGAGCCTACCGAGGTGACGGAGCGTTCGGGCAATTCTGCATCGTGCTTCCGGAACAAGACGCGGTCATCACCATCACCGCCGACACACGCGACATGCAGGCCGAACTCAACGTCGTCTGGGACAAACTCCTTCCCGCGTTCCACGCCGCCGCGTTGCCGGCCAACGCCGACGAAGAAGGCCGGCTCAAAGCGACGCTCGCCAATCTCACGGTCCCAGAGAACCACACGCCCAACACGCTCAAACTGCCGGGGACTCGGTGAGTCAGCAACAATTTGATGGTTGCGGAAGTCATGCGCTGCCACGAAAGCCAAACTCTCGCGAGTTCGGCGACTTGCCATTGCTGGGTCGGTCGTTTGTTCCGCAACCACAACGAGGAGGTTCCAACATGATTGCAAGAATGCTGAGTACCGCCGTTGTCTCCCTGATTTGCTGCGTGAGCGTCTTCGCTCAAGAAAAACCGGCGACTCCAACCTATTTTGAGCAGGAGGTCAAAGATTCCAACCCGCTGCGCACCGAGCAAGCCAAAGAGTTGGACGAGTACATCCTCGCCTTGAAGCAGGACAACGCTCGGCTGCGAAAGTTGGTGCCGAATGATTACTCGTCACCGCAGGCGTTTGAGAAGTCGGCTCAAGGATACCGGCAGGCATTTTGTGACAGCATTGGCTACCCGCCGCCGGGAGATGTGCCGCCGATGGCGGCAACGTTCAAGCAGATTGGCGAAGACGGCATCGGCACCTACTTTCGAGCGATAATCCCGATCCTGCCCGGCGTTCATGCCGAAGGGATCTACATCGTCCCGAAGTCACTCAAGACCGGCGAGAAGGCACCGCTGGTGATCTCGATGCACGGCGGCGGCGGTTCGCCGGAGGTGGCGTTGTTCAAGGGAGGCGCGAACTATCACGACATGGTGCGCGGCGGAATCAAACGTGGCTATGTCGTCTTCGCGCCGCAGCATCTGTTTTCGGCGGATGGCTATCCGAAAGACGTTCGCAACCGTACCGATGAGCGGCTGCGTCTGGTCGGCACGAGCTTGACCGCTGTCGAGATCGCGAAGATTTCTCGCAGCCTCGACGTGTTGCTGAAGCGGCCTGAAGTCGATGCCTCGCGAGTGGCGATGGTCGGGTTGTCGTACGGTGGCTACTACGCGCTCGTCACGCCCGCGATCGACACGCGCATCAAGGTCTCGGTTTGTAGCTGTTACTACGGAGTCCAGGAGGCGCGCTATGAACGCGACGAGTTGTCGATTCCCAGCGATTTCAAATTCAAGGACCGTTTCACGTTCTTTCGCGACTCCGACATTGCCGCGTTGGTCTGTCCGCGCGCGTTGCAGATTCAGGCCGGCAGCAAAGACGGTGTCGATCATCGAGACGGCGGCAAACCACTTGCTCCACAGTCGGCCGCCTATTACGAAAAGCTCGGCCTGTCCGATCGCTTTCAGCATTTGATCTTCGAGGGCGGCCACGAATTCCACGACGACTCCGCCTGGGAGTTCGTAAAGAAGCATCTCTGAGCAGCGTCGGCCAGCGAGGATGCCATAACACCTGGTTGCACGGCCGACGCTCAGTCGCTTACTCCGCAGTGCTGATAGCTCCGAGAGTCCCGTTTGTCGCGCGAAGGTAATCGGCGGGCGCGATGAAGATTTGTAAGCCGCGGAGACCGGCGGAGATTGAGACGGTATCGAAGAGTTCGATCGTTTCGTCGATGTAGACTGGATACGCCTTCTTGGCTCCAAGGACCGTGACTCCGCCTCGGATGTAGCCCGTGAGCGGTTGGACTTCCTTGAGTGTCACCGGTTCGACTTTGCGGTCTCCGGTCAGTTTCGCGATGGCTTTCAAGTCCAATTGGCAATTGCCGGGAACGACGGCGAAGCAGACGCCGTGGCGATCACCGCGTGCGACGAGCGTCTTGAAGACTTGCTCCAGCGCCAGTCCAACCTTGCGAGCGACCGTCTCTGCGGAGAGATCTTCGGGATCAACCTCGTAGCTGCGGAGTTCGTACTCAATCTTCATCGAGTCCAGCAGTCGAGCGGCGTTCGTTTTCATGGCGGCAGGTTATTTCCGCGCGGGTCGCGGCCTTGGTCGTCACGAGTGCGTGAGCGTCTCCGAGTTTTGTGTCAGCGCTGCTCGTGAAGCAGGAGGACAACTCACGAGAATATCACAGAACTCCCGCGCTCTGGCGAACGTGGCGACTCGCAAGTCAGTCCGTGTAGTGAATTGCCAGCCAAATGGTTGGTTCGTTGGGGGTTGTCCATTCCACTCGATGGCGTTTGTGGGCCGGGATGTCAACGAACGAGCCGGGCTTCAACTCGACCTCCTCGTCGTCGAACCGCAGGCGAGCCGCACCTTGCAGCATCACGACGAACTCAGGTTCGCTCTGGTCGTACCAAAAGCCATCCGGTGATGAGTGGCCGTGAGAGACGATTCGTTCGATGCGAACGTTGGGCTTGCGCAGAACTGTCTCGAAGACTTCTTCAGGCAGACTCGACGGGATGCTGGCCAGGAGGTGCCCCACATTCGCCTCGTTGGCGGGCTCCGCTCCCAGAGACCGAAACCGAGGAACGTCCTGGCCATCGACGTTCACGGTCTCCAAGAACATTTCCGTGGGTCGCACCCATAGGGCGCGATCGCCGTATTCCTGACGGTAGAGAACGAGTTCGTCCTGTGTTTCGCTGTGTCGAACCACTCCGAGCACCGTGTATTCGTGCCCCTTGTAATGGCGATAGCGTCCTGGTTCAGGCTCCGGCATGGCTCAATGCGTCCGTTGATTGATCGGCGTGAAGCGATGGTGACCTTCCAACACGGCCAGAAAGCTGGACTCGCCACCTATTCGGTTCGCTTCTTCAGATAGGCGTCACGGATGGCGTGCAGTTGTTTCCAGATCGCCGTCTCTCGCGCCTGAGGCGAGACACAGGCAAAGATGTAGTTACGGTCGGTCCTGGCCCATGTCCGAATCTCCAAATTCAGCTTCTGTGGCTTCTTCGTCGCGAACGGTTCGACCCAATCCAGCGTGCCTGTGTAAAGCACCGGTGCATCTGCATCTTTTTCGTTCGGTTGAGGCTTTGCGTCGGATTTCAGACGCTGCAGTTCAAGCGTGAATTTGGATGGATCGACGTCCGGGGCTTTTCCGTCGAGAACTTTCATACAAAGTCCTCGGTAGTATTTCAGGAACTCTTCTTGGACGACGGCATCCGTCAGATCGGGCTTCGACTGAAGCTCGAACACAAAGGCATAGCTGAAGAATGAATCCGACGCTGGTTTCATCATTCCGGGTGCAAACCGAATGTGTTCAGATCCTTTCAGCTTCATATCGGGAGCGAACCCTGGCGGAAGTACAATCGTTTCACCACTCCAGCCTTCGGGGGCGGCGAACTTTGCCGAGTTCTTTTCATCGGCGACCAAAATCGTAGCGGTCAACAACAGACTGACAGCAAACAGGCGAAGCATTGGAATCTCCTACCGATGGGCAACGAGCAAGAAGAACTCATTTTACAGTCGATGACCGCGGAGGTCGTGTCACGCGACGCCGTCGATAGGCACGGCGAGCCACACATACTCAGCCGTCGCAGCCGGTGACTGTATTGCCTCGCCCGAAAGTAGTGTCGATTGCCTAAGTTCCGCAGAACGTTCGGTAACTGCAATCGTCAGGCGGAAGCTCCTGATACATTGGTGTGTCGTTGCCGAGTTCGTACGGCATCGCCAGCGTCGCCAACAGACGATGAAGCACTGACAGGTCGTTGTGGTCCTCTGCGGCTGCCAGAGCTTCCTCGACTCGATGGTTCCGGGGAATGACGACCGGGTTGACGCCCCTCATCGCGGCGTAGGCTTGGGCGCTCGGCCGACTCTCTCGACGGAGGCGAAGATGCCAACGCGAATGCCATTCGCGGAAATTCGGATCTTCATACCTGTTCCCGGTCGGCAACTCATCTTCCGAGAGATCGCGAAACGTGTTGGTAAAATCGACCCGGTTCTCCTGCATCCAGGCCAACAGTGATTGAACCAACTCCATGTCGCCAGCCTCGGCACTCTGAAGCCCCAACTTGGCCAGCATCCCAGACAGCCAGTATTGCTCGAACAGCGCTGGGTATTCGCCGAGTGCTTCTGTCGCGATGGCAACCGCCTTCTCCTGTTGATCAGCAAGAAGTGGCAACAGGGTCTCGGCGAAACGGGCCAAGTTCCACTGCGCGATTGCGGGTTGGTTGCCATAGGCGTACCGGCCAGCGTGGTCGATCGAACTGAAGACGGTGTCCGAACGGTAGGCGTTCATGAACGCGCACGGGCCATAATCAATCGTCTCTCCGGAAATCGCCATGTTGTCAGTATTCATCACGCCGTGAATGAAACCGACGAGCTGCCATCGGGCAACGAGGGCGGCTTGTCGATCCATGACCGCGCGGAAGAACTCCAGATACCGGCTCGGTAAGTCGGCCAACTCCGAAAAGTGGCGGTTGATCGCGTAGTCCGCCAGCACTCGCAGGTTCGATTCGTCGTCCTTCGCAGCTAGATACTCGAACGTCCCAACCCGAATGTGGCTGGCAGCCACGCGGGTCAGGATCGCCCCTTGCCGCTTGACCTCTCGGTAGACCGGTTCACCGGTGGTGACAACGGCCAAACTTCGAGTGGTCGGAATACCGAGGGCGAACATCGCCTCGCTGATGATGTACTCACGGAGCATCGGCCCGAGAGCGGCAAGTCCATCGCCGCGACGTGAGAATTGCGTCTGCCCCGAGCCTTTCAATTGGATATCGACGAGTTGCCCGGAGGGCGATCGGTGTTCACCAAGCAGGATCGCGCGGCCGTCACCGAGCATCGTGAAGTTGCCGTACTGATGCCCGGCATAGGCCTGCGCGATCGGTCGGGAGCCGCTTGGCAGTTCCTGGCCTGCGAACAAGGATGCGGTGGCTTCGGATGAAATCGTATTGAGGTCGAGGCCGAGGTCGTCGGCCAGTCGACGGTTGAGAATCGCTAAGCGAGGCGCTCCGAAAGTGGCCGGTTTCGCCGGAGCGAAAAAGATTTCAGGCAGCCGCGAGTAAGTGTTGTCGAACCGCCAACCCATTGGTTTGTGGCCACTAACGATCTCATTCACATTTCCCGTCCCATTCCTGTAGCCGGCGAACCATCAACCACAAAACGCGGATTGCTCGCGGTCACACCTCGAGTTTCCACGGTGCGCGGTATTCCCGGCTGAGCATTTTGGAAGCCTCGGTGTCATCGAGGATGAGTTCCTTGTCGGGATCCCACTTCAGCGACTCTCTTCCAAGCCGCATGGCGATGTTTCCGAGGTGGCAAATGGTGATTGAGCGATGGGCGACCTCGACCGGGGCCGCTGTCGGCTTCCTCGAAAGGACACAGTCAATGAAGTTGCGGTAGTGATTGTTACTCTCGTAGAGATGGATCTCGTTCGGGCCGATCTCGGAGTCGAGAATCTTCTTGGGGTTGGCGTCGATGAAGCCGCGATTGGCCATCACCGTTCCTTCGGTCCCTTCCCAAGTCACGCCTCCACGCTCCTTGTTGGAGATGATGAGTTTCAGACCGTTGGCGTAATGAGCCTCGAAGTAGAACTCGGTCGCGGTATCCCAAAGATCGTCCTTCGGGAAGACACCCTTGGCGGCTCGAATCTCGGTCGGCCCGGTCAACTCCGTTCCCATGCCCCACTGAGCACAGTCGGGATGGTGTCCACCCCAGTCAGTGACTTGGCCTCCCGAGTAGTCGTAGATCCAGCGGAAGTTGACGTGGCATCGAGCAGGCGCGTACTCGGCCTTGGGTGCTGGCCCGAGCCAGAAATCATAGTTGAAGCCTTCCGGTACCGGCTCGGGCTTCTTGCGATCGCCAGTCTTCCCGTAGTCAGATTGGCCGCCCGGAAGCCCACAACGAACCGTGTGCAACTTCCCGATGCGTCCATTGCGGACCAGTTCGCAGGCGTAGCGGAACTTTGGGTCGGAGCGTTGTTGGCTGCCTGTTTGAAAGACGCGGTTGTACTTTTTGACGGCGTCGCTCATGGCTCGTCCTTCGGCGATCGTCAGCGACAGCGGCTTCTGACAGTAAATGTCTTTGCCTGCCTTCGCCGCCATGATCGTGGGGATGGCATGCCAATGGTCGGGAGTGCAAATCAAGACGGCGTCGATGTCATTGCGGCCGAGCAGATCGCGGAAGTCCTCGTAGGCGTCGCAGCCCTTGTGCGTCCCTGACTTCTTAGACTCAGCATAGTGGTCCTCGACGAGCTTGCGACCCGGCTCGCGGCCAGCAACTTTTCCGTTCCAGTAACCGGCGCTTTCCTTGTTGACGTCGCACACGGCAACGATTTGCACACGCGGATCACCAAGGAAACCTCGCATGTCATTGAAGCCCTGATTGCCAGTGCCGATGACCCCGAGCGTGATCCGCTCACTCGGAGCAGGCTTCTCCTGCCCCTGAAGACTGGTCGAACTGAGAATGAGCGGCGCTGCCGCAGCCCCCATAGCAGTCTGCCCCAGAAAACTTCGCCGGGTCATGGTTCGATGACTATGCATGAAGGGTTCCTACTCCAGAGTTCCGAACTTTGTCTCAAGCCGCTTTACGCTCGAATGACTGCACCAGGCCACCAAGATAGGATCGGACTTCGATTTTGTCCCGCGCCAATTTGCGAACCGCCTTCGGAGCCCTCTTGCGAATAGGCGGTAGGTGGTCACGCTCCACGTGCGCCCTTTTCGTGTTGTAATAGTCCACCCACGGAGCCACGACATAGTCCAAGTGCCGCTTGCCAAAAAGAATGAATCTCAACAAGCACTCGTACTTTATTGATTGCACAAACCTTTCGACGCGGCCGTTCAAATTGGGCGACGCGATCGGCAATACGTTGGTCCTGACGCCTTCGGCCTTCAGCGTCACCGTGAATTCCTTGGTGAACTTCGTGTCTCGGTCGTGCATCACGATCGAAGGCTTCTTCTCACGATTCATCGTTTGATCGAGGAATTGTTTTGTCTGGTCGACTACCCATGCGGAGTTGGGATGTTTGGTGGACGAAGTCACGAGCACTTCGCGCGTCGACAGGCACAAGAATGCCATCAGGTACATTTCCTGGAGACCATTAATTGTCACCGTTTTGACCGAGAAAAAGTCCACGGCCCACAGAGTCTCCGCATGTCGCTTGACGAAGTTGTCCCAACAATCGGAAGTCTTATCCGGTCCAGGTTTGATGCCTTCTTCTTTCAAAATGTTGCGCACCGTCTGCCGACTGATCCCCTTGATTCCCAATTTTCGCAACTCGCCGATGATTCGGGTGTAGCCGAAGGAAGTCGTTGTCGCGATTTCGACCACCAGCTCGCGAATCTCTCGCGGCTTGCGCTGGCCACCTTTAGGATTCGGCTTCTTCTTCCCGGAGTCCGCTTCGCGGCACCAACGATAGAAAGTGGACGGCGAGACTAAGGTGATCAGTTCCTCGATCGCCTGTCCCAGCGCTTTTCCCAGCTTAACGAGTCGCGAGCGTTCGTCCGGCTTCGTGTGAACTTGGCCGGGGACTCTCGCCCTCAGGACTGGACTTCCCGCCGTTTTGCGGGCGCGTAGATAAGCGCGTAGATAAGCGCGTAGAGTGCGAGACGAGGAGCGAGCAAGATGCGTCAGCGACGGAAGTTTACCCGAGAGTTCAAAGTGGAGGCCGTTCGGTTGTCGAGGCAACCGGGTCGAAGTGTTGGGGAGGTGGCGAAGAGC
>SXKJ01000208.1 GCA_005778115.1 Planctomyces sp.
GCCTTCGGTCTCCCCGCCGAGGAATACGCGATCAAGACCGGCACGCATCCGGCGATCACAACCGCGAAGAACATCGAGACGTTCAAGCGGCAACTGAAATCGCTCGGCTTCAGCTACGACTGGAACCGCGAGCTGGCCACGACCGATCCCGATTACTTCCGTTGGACGCAGTGGATTTTCCTGCAACTCTTCGACACCTGGTACGACGCGAGTTGTGAATGGACCGGGCCAGACGGAGTCAAACGCACCGGCCGAGGGCGGCCAATCTCCGAGCTGCCGATCCCTGGCCCAGTCACCCTGCACGGCGAAGCCGCGGTGCGACGCTATCAAGACCAGCATCGGCTCGCGTACCAGCACGAAGCCCCGGTCAACTGGTGCCCCGCGCTCGGCACGGTGCTCGCCAACGAAGAGGTCGTCGACGGCAAGAGCGAACGAGGCAGCCACCCCGTCGAACGCATCCCGCTGCGCCAGTGGCTCCTCCGCATCACGGCCTACGGCGACCGACTCGCGACGGAGTTAGACGACCTCAAGTGGCCCGAATCGATCAAGCTGATGCAACGCAACTGGATCGGCAGAAGCGAAGGTGCGGAGGTCGATTTCTTCATCGGTAGGGTGGGTCAACCATCGGGCGACCCACCATCAGGAACGTTAACCGCCGATCCGGTGGGTCGCCCGATGGTTGACCCACCCTACGAGGCTTGGCTCGCCTCACGCGCACAAACCGGCTTCCCGCGCGAACCCGGCGACGATGTGCTTCGCATCTATACAACCCGCCCCGACACGCTGTTTGGCGTGACCTACATGGTTCTCGCGCCAGAGCATCCAGCGGTTGATCGACTGACCACTCCGGAGCAACGCGCGGCAGTCGATGCGTACCGCCAACAAGCCTCGTTCAAGAGCGACCTCGACCGCACGGAACTCGCGAAGACGAAGAGCGGCGTCTTCACCGGCGGCTACGCGATCAACCCGGTCAACGGCGAGAAGGTTCCTGTCTGGATCGCCGACTACGTCCTCATCAGCTACGGCACCGGAGCCATCATGGCCGTGCCGGCGCACGATGATCGCGACCGTGAATTTGCTTGGCAGAATAATCTTGCAGTCGTTTCGGTTGTCGAACCGTCGCGTGAATGGCTGCTGACGTCTTCAGTTTTGAAGTTCTGCATCGAACGGAACGATCCTGATCGACTCGACCGCATTGCGCACAGGATCACTGAGCTTTTACGAGGAGAAGAGTTTTCTAAATCCCGTCTAGACGAGGCGATGCAATTCTTCGCTTCTGTCTCGGACGCAATGCGACGGGGCGAGGATGTCGAAATGCCCTTACGCTCCTTCTATCACAAATCCGCTCGGCTTTTTTCGGCCGCATTCACAGAACCTGGCACTTCAATCAACTCCCGCAAGTACGACGGTCTCCCGACGCTCGAATTCAAATCGAAGATCACCACCGATCTCGCCGCATCAGGACTCGGTCGCAAAGCTGTCAACTATCGCTTGCGAGACTGGCTCTTCAGCCGGCAGCGGTATTGGGGCGAGCCGTTTCCGCTGTGGCATGAGCTGGATGCCAACGGTCAGCCCACGGGACTCCTGCGAGTCGATGCCGAGTCGGCGTTGCCGATCACGTTGCCGGAGATGGCCGACTTCAAACCGACCGGCACGCCGGAGCCGATGCTTTCCAAAGCTCCGGAGTCGTGGCTGTTCCAGACCGCTCCCGACGGCACGAAGCTCAAACGCGAGACCAACACGATGCCCCAATGGGCCGGCTCGTGCTGGTACTACTTGCGGTTCGTGGACAACAAAAACGCTGCGGCCTTCATCGACCCGCAGTTGGAAAAGCAATGGCTGCCAATCGACCTCTACGTCGGCGGAGCCGAGCACGCCGTGCTGCATCTGCTGTACTCGCGCTTCTGGCACAAGGTCCTCTTCGACCGAGGCCACGTCCACACCGCCGAACCGTTTCAGCGGCTGGTCAACCAGGGGATGATTCTCGGCGAGGTGGAGTTCACGGGCTACGCGAGGGGTCAGGGGTTAGGGGTTGGGGGTCAGGGTGAACCGCAGAACGCAGCGGTATCGACCGACTGGGTCAGTTCTGCTGAAGTCACCTCCGACGACGACGGCAGCGCGATTCTCAAGGCGACTGGCGAGAAGCTTCAGACGGTTAAGCTGTCGGCCGATCAGGTGAAGAAGGCGGGCGACTCGTTCGTGCTGGCCGATCACCCCGACATCCGCATCGAGTCGCGTGCGTTCAAGATGTCGAAGTCTCGCGGCAACGTCATCAACCCGGACAAGGTCGTGGACGAATACGGAGCGGACTCGTTGCGGCTCTACGAGATGTTCATGGGACCGCTTGAAGCGGTGAAGCCGTGGTCGATGCAAGGGGTCGAGGGAGTCTTCCGCTTCTTGTCGCGCATTTGGCGAACGATCACCGACGAACGCGCCGAAGAGGTGCGGCTCAATCCAGCGGTACAAGACGTCGCTCCCGCCGAGCCGCAATTGCGGTTGTTGCACAAGACGATCAAAGCAGTGACCTACGACATCGAAACGCTCGGCTGCAACACGGCGATCAGCCGGTTGATGGAGTTCATGAACGAAGTCACCAACTGGAGCGTCCGGCCGGTCTCGATCCTGAAGCCGTTCGTGCTGCTGCTTAGCCCACTGGCCCCGCACCTTGCCGAAGAGCTGTGGCAGTTGCTCGGCGGCACGGCGTCACTGGCCTACGAACCGTGGCCGACGTTTGATCCGAAGCTCGTCGAAGATGCGGTGATCGACGTCCCCGTCCAAATCAACGGCAAGCTCCGAGCAAAGATCACCGTTGATGCGAAAGCCGACCAAGCCACCATCGAAGCGGCAGCTCGACGAGAGGAGAGTGTCGTCTCGCAGCTTGAGGGCAAGACGGTCGTCAAAGTCGTCTATGTGCCGGGCCGGATGGTGAACTTCGTCGTGAAGTAGGTCAGGCTTCCCAGCCTGGCTCGAATTGGCAAAATCACGTCGATCGTTGATCGGGGCAGCCTGGAAAAGCTGACCTACTTTGAGTGGTTGTGCCACACCGAAACGGAGTGATAAACGCCATCGCTGGTAACGGCGACTCCGATGCCGGCCGGTCGGGCTTTGGCTTCTGCCACTCCAGCAGATTCTCGTCGAGCGTCTTGCCGTGGATTTCGGTGACGGTGAAGTCGTTGAATGGCTGGAAGGTCGCCGCATAGTTGTTGGCCAGGGCCTTGGCGACAATTGAGACGTCCAACAGCTTTTGAGTCTCCGAGACTCGTGCGACTTCTTTCTCCCAGAGCGTCCGCCCACCGCGATACGCGTAAAACGTGCTCCGGGGATGCCTCCAAACGACGTTGGTGAAAAGCTGCCCTTCTGGGCCGTAGTAAAGTTGGTAGGTCTGACGAGCACAGCCTTTCTCAAGCGGAGCTTTGATCGGTGTTTTGCCGCCGATGATTTGGTGCAGCGAGATGTCGATGTTCGTGCCAGCATCCCATTTCGCTTTCGCCAAGACTAGAACGTGCCGGACTTGCTTGTTCTCGTCGACGTACCCAGCGACATCGACCGCCGTGAAGCCATTGGCTTTGACGGTGGCGTGGTGCTGCTCGACTTCCTCGGCGGTGCCGTCAAATAGCTCGCCTTCAACGACGGAATAATACCAGATGGCTGCAACCTTCAGTCCCTCGGCTGTCGGATAAGGTCGCACGCGAACCGGTCGCCAGCGGCGAGGCTTGAGCGCTTCGGTCAGCGGCACGAGGTCCGAAAAGGGCAACGTCTGCACGATCGCGAAGTGTTCGCCGAGCAACCCTTTGCCGACATTCATGGCGTTTTAGAGGAACGCCTCGCGCCGATTGAGTGGCATCAAGACCGCGAGGTCGCCGTCGTTGGTCCAGCCTGATTCGGAGACGCGCTGCTCGGCCTTGGCTTTCGGCAAGCCTTTCAGATTCGGAGCAGCGAAGGCGTACCACTGGCCGGCTCGCAGCTTCACCGATGATTTGAAGTTGCCGGATTGCTTCTGAGCCAAGTCCCACCAACCGTCCGCGAGTTGCGCGGCAGCATCGGCCGTCGGAGGTTTCGCGGCTTCGATCAATGCCGTGTCCTGCTGCGCGAGCTTTTGCAGAGTCGCATCGCTCGCCAGCACCAGCCGTTTCAGACCCTCGTTCCAATCCGACTTTGCGAGGATCAAGAAGCGACCGAATGTTTCGTTGGCGGCGGGATCATTCGGAGTCTCGGCGAGTTTCTTCTCTGCCGCCGCAACGGTCTCCACGAGCTTCTTGTATTCGGCAATCTCCGCTCGCCGTGCGGCCCCTTGTTTGAGCATGTCGGACGACTTCAATCGCCGAGCCAGCGCGTCGGCCAATTCCAGATGTTGCGACGCGGCTTCGATGCGATCCGCTCGCTGATGTTCCAAAGAGAGCTTGAACGATAGCTCGGCCAGTTGTTTGTGGTGATCTTTATCGGTCGGCCCCTTGGCTAAGTCCTTCAGCGTCTGCACGGTCAGTGCGTGCTGATCGACGTCGTACCGATCCGAAATCATCTGCACGATCCGCAGCGACAACGTCGGATGCAATGCCTTCACGGCCAGGCCGTGCGCCTGCATCAGCAATACGTAATCGTTGACGGCGGACGACTCCTCGTTTTGCAGATTGCCCAGCATCCTGTCGGCGACATCGGCGAACTGTGCAGAGGACTTGGCCGACGCCAACTCGGACTTGAAGACCTCTTTGACGGTGGCGATCGCCGGCTTCTGAGCGGCCACATCCGGCACGGGAGTCTTCGCCGCGCCCCAAGCTGTTTCGCACAACAACACGACGAGCAAACACAAACGGAATTGGCTTCGCATCACCGCAGGACTCCACTTTGAAGGGGATGTGGCGGTCAGCACCGACTCGCGGCCACTCTGACGGGGCCAAGCTATCGAAAATCGCCGAGAAGAAAAGTGACTTCGATTGTCGGCGCGTTGCGTTTCCTTGCCGAGTTGCGACCATCCGAGCCACGAATGACAGGCTACACTTCTGGCTCGTCACGCATAACTTTGAGGATCGAATAGGAATGACAACCAGCCGAATTGAACGAGTCCACGCCCGCGAAGTCTTCGACAGCCGAGGCAAACCGACCGTCGAAGTCGAAGTGACTTGCGCCGGCGCTCGACCGGGCCGAGCGATGGTCCCCAGCGGCGCAAGCACTGGTCGATTTGAGGCCGTTGAACTGCGTGATCGGAGCGACTCACGCTTGGATGGTTTGGGTGTCCGTCAGGCAGTGCGAAATGTTTGCACCGAAATCGCATCGGCGATCGTTGGACTCGATGCAGGGGATCAAGCGGAGATTGATCGACGATTGCTTGAGCTGGATGGCACACCACAGAAGTCGCGACTCGGGGCGAACGCGATTCTCGGCACCTCGCTGGCGGTAGCATATGCGTCGGCAGAGTCTCGCGGGTTATCCGCCGTCGCGCGCTTTCGAGAGATTTGGGACAAGGTTCTCCACGCCACTCCGCTTGCCGGAGTGGTTCCCGCGCTTTTGCACTACCCTGATGACGACGTAGCGCAAAAGCGCGGGAACCACCGGGACAAGCCCGGTGGCGTGACAATCACCGGGGGGCTGACGCCCCCCGCTCGCCAAGACAGGATGCTGCTCCCGTTGCCGATGGTCAACATGATCTCTGGCGGGCTGCACGCGGGGCGGCAATTGGAGTTCCAAGATTTCTTGATCCTGCCGGTCGGAGCGACCTCGTATTCACAAGCGTTCGACTGGATCGTCACCGTCTATCGACGGCTCGGGCGAGTGCTGACCGAACGCGGACACGAAGGAATCCTGATCGGCGATGAAGGAGGTTACGGCCCGAAGCTGCGGACAAACGAAGAGGCGATTGAACTCGTCGTCGCCGCGATTGAGGCAGCGGGATTGAAACCGGGGAGTGATGTTGCGATCGGTCTCGATGTCGCCAGCACGCACTTCTTTGAAGAGGGCCGCTATCGGCTGCCGAGCGTGTCCTCATCGCCGCTGACTGCCGAGCAGATGGTTGATTTGCTCGATGGCTGGGTCGCACGATACCCGATCATCAGCCTCGAAGACCCGCTGGCCGAGGACGATTGGGACGGCTGGCGACTTATCACCGAGCGGCTCGGTCAGCGAGTGCAGCTCATCGGCGACGATCTGTTCGTGACGAATGTGGCTCGCCTTCGTGAAGGAATTGATCGCGGCGTCGCGAACAGCGTACTCATCAAGCTGAATCAAATCGGCACGCTCAGCGAAACACTGGCGACGCTCAGGCTGGCGATCGACAACGGCTATTGGCCGGTCGTGTCCGCACGCAGCGGCGAGACCGAAGACGCGACGATCGCCGACCTCGTCGTCGCGACGGGTGCGGGCCAATTGAAAGTTGGCTCAGTCGCACGCAGCGAGCGGCTCGCGAAGTACAACCAGTTGCTGCGGTTGGAAGAGTCGTTGGCGGGGGAGGCGGGGTATCTCGGCGGCTCGATTTTCGGACGCTCCGTCTTTGGCGTTGATGCCTCGCTCAAGTGAGCCGCAAGGCGCTAGCCGCGGGTCGACGAAGGCAACCCGCGGCTAGCGCCCTGCGGCTCACAACCGATCTTCACAAGATGACCGATTGATGCCGATTCGTCAGCCGCTCCATTCGTGGCACGATTTGGCGCAGCCGATCCAGAATGCGTGGCGGGCTGGCGTAGTTCTGCTGATGGACGAACAGCCGTTCAAGCCACGTCATGCCGCTGAGCAGCACGGTGCTGCGATCAATTACGCGAGCGACCTTGGCCTCGCGATCCGAGAGGGGCCGAACGGTGCGATATGCGATGAGCGCGACGTCCCAGCGGTCGCTGTCGTCGCCGAGAAAGCTGCCGAGCAAGCGTGCCAGGTCGGTGGCTGGCGTCTCGGACTTGGCCGCGTTGGGGTCGATCAGTCCGGTGACTTGTTCGCCGTCGAAGAGAACGTGATCGTGCCAGACATCTCGCAGGCAGGGATGCAGGCGAAACCGCGTCTCGCGGTACGACTGCAACTCCGAACCGATCGACTGTACCGACTGATCGAAGGCATTGAGAATCTGACGAGCGAGTTGAGCCAACTCCGAATAGTCGGTCCCCCACGATCCGAGCGAAATTGTATTCCCGATGATCTCTCGTAGCTTGCGAACGTCTTGTGTGTAGAACCGCTCGATCCTTTCCAGGCGATCTTCGACGGTGGGTGAGGTCGCGGCGGCCGTGGACTTGAACCAATTCCCTTCCGAGGAGCGTGGCTCAAACCGCGCCGCCGCGTCGTGCCACTGGGCCAGCGCGATCATCGCGTTTCGCAAGCGAGCGTCGGAGGGAGCGGACGAGAAGTCAGCGCGGCCGGGCATCCACGGTTCGAGTTGCCAGAACTGACTCGCCTCGGCATAGAGCGTCGTTCCGAACCTGCTTCGCAGAGGCACGGGCACCTGCTTCACGCCGCACTTGTGAATGTGCTCCAGCAAGCGATGCAGGTCGAGCAGTCGTTCGCGCTGCAAGCTGTCGGGAGGCCAGCCGCGCAGACAGTATTCGACCTCCGGCGTGTGCAGACCTTCTTGCACGACGACTCGCAACACGGTCGCGCCGCTGAAGCCCTCGCTGTCTCGATCGAGCGTGCGGATACGAGCGGGCTTCGAGCCGCAGAACGACTCGACGATTTGGAGAAGATCGTGAAACTTCACAAACTGCGGGAGTGGCATAAGGCTTGCCGAAGTTTGACTTTTCAATTGAGGCGGGTAGAAGTTGCGCCCGCTGCCGCCTGGGAGTCGGGTGGCTTGAACATTCTTCTTTTCGTGAGAAACGCCATGCAAGTCAATCACAGCCTGCAACGGATTGCGAGCCTTTCAGCCTTCGTGCTGGCGATCAGCATCACCTCGGCCAGCCAAGCCGGAGTCATCCCTTGGGTCTATGACGCCGTCTTCGGCCCCGTGCATTATCGGTCCTACGGCTACTCCCCTTACGCGGTCTCGTATGCTCGGCCGGTGGCGATTCGCTCTTACGCCCCCGCGCCCTATTACTCTTCCGGTTGCTCGCCATGCTCGACCAGTTACTACGCTCCGGTGGTCTTTTCGACGCCGAGTTCTGGTTGCGGCAGTTGCGGCCCAATTGTGATGGCTCCGTCGAGCGGCCCCTGTGGCACAGTGACCTATGCCTCAAACTCGCAAGGATGTCTCAGTGACTGCTCGGTGACACCGGCGGCCGCAACGACGACACCGAAGCCCGCAGCTCCCGCTGGTAAGCCGGCTTGGAAAGCTCCCGAAACGAATCAGGGGGGCTCAACAACGACGGTCACTCCCAGCGCTGGAACTGTGACCGATGATGGACTTGGCACCAGCCCCCGTTCTCGCGGCAAAGCCAGCACGGTTGCCGATGAACCGGTCGAAGGAACTCGCCCCGCCAGCGGCGAGGAAGAACCGACCATTCAGAAGCGCAATAAGACTCCCGCGAAGATCGCCGACCCAGACTTTGAGCCACCGCTGGAAACGATCAAGTCGAAAGAGATCAAGAAGCCGAATGAGCTTGAACTCGACCTCGATAGCGACAAGAAGGCTCCCGGCGAAGCGAAGAATCTGCGTCCGCTTCCCACACTGAATCTCGACGCGAAGATCGCTTGGCGAACTGAGCCGCAACGGGAACGAGTGCCGTTTCACGCGAAGCTCGCAAGAGCCAGCGTGACGCGCCGCGTGCCAGGCGGAAGCTCCGACTGGACTCCAGTTGTTGCCAAAGTTCCCGGTACTCACGTCGCCAAGAAGTAGCGGGGCGAAGATGCAGATACGTAGCCGTCACCGCTCCGCGTGACGAGCGGAATGGTCTCAACGGCTTCGAGTCTCTCTGCGTTCTGCATTGGTCCAACGATCGGCTCGTCACGCGGAGCGATGACGGCTACGAAGTGACAAAAAAAGCCGGCACACGAATGTGTGCCGGCTTTTGTCTTTGAATCTGCGACGTCAATCCCGCTCTACGAGATGTACCCATTCGACTTCAAATAGGCGATGACCTCGTTCGAGAGTTCATCGATCCCTTTGTTGTTCGAATCGAGCACGAGTTCCGGCTTCACCGGAGCCTCATACGGGTCGGAAATTCCGGTGAAGTTCTTGATCTCGCCGGCGC
>SXKJ01000016.1 GCA_005778115.1 Planctomyces sp.
AGCGCACTCTGTCAAAGTGCGATAGCATAAATATGGTCGACTTTCATGTTGAATGGCTTCAAGCGTGGATGGAGAGGAAGGCCCTGCGATGTCGCGTCGAGCAGGAATACAAAGCTGCGGGTGGCGAATTCACTGAGCTTTCTCTGGCAGAATTCTACCAACTCGTTGACGATCAAATGGCCCACGAGTTTCCTGTCGATCACGTTCGGGAAATGGCCGATGCCATTTCCGAGCGAATTAAAGGGCTTACCCGAAAGCCATCCGGTTCCGTAGAGAAGCGAAAACAGGAACTCATCCGGCAGCGCGAGTCCGTGTTCACTGATTACGATGCCACCATCGTCGATGAGCAGCAGCGTGAGATGGCGCAGGAACGCTACGATAATCGGGTCTTCCTGCCCGCGATGGAAGCGTTGGGCCTAGAAGTGATTAACGATTATGAACACCCTGCCCAATAACACTGCCATCATCCGACCGGGAACAAGCCTTCTGGACCTCAAAGTCCCCGGCGGAGTTCCTGAGCGACTGGATCTTCAGAACGCGAATCGCTGGCTCTACGATTTGTCGGCTGCGGGTGTGGCGATTTCTGGCGACAGCGGCTCAGGGAAGTCGGTGCTCTTGCGGCAATCGGTGGCGACGGCTGTCGATACCGGAACGAGCATTGTGGTCATCGACCCTCACGGCGACTTAGTTGACGCGATCCACCGCGATTGCTTAGCACGCGGTCCTGCCATCCGCAATCGCGTACTCTACCTCGCTCCGGGCCGTGACGATCTTCCTATCGGGCCACTCAATCCGTTGGGCGCTGTCCCGCTTCCTGGCGAAACCCCGTATGGCTTTCGAGCTCGGTTGGATTGTCGGGCCGTGCATTGCGCCCATTTGACGATCAATTGCAGCGGCGAATCTGACTTCGATCAGAAGCCGCAATTGTTCCGGTGGCTGACAAATATCTTTCGCGCATTGGCACTCATGGGTTTGAGCATGGCGGACGGCCTCCGCTTTCTCGACTTCGATTCCGAGATGTTCGGCCCACTGGTGGACGCAATTCCGGATGAGTTGTTGCAGTCGGAGTTCCGCTTGTTGGCATCAATGAGTCCGGCCGAACGAGAGGTGTTTTGTGGCAGTACGCGAGCGCGCTTGAACAACCTGTTTTCAAACATTGTTCTGCAGTGCCATTTGGGAGTTCCCCGAGGCGCGATCAATGTCCGGCAATTGATTCAGGACCGGTCGATTGTGCTCTTGAACCTCGCCCATTGTGGACGTCTGGACGAAAACTATCACGCACCGATCCTTGCGAATCTATGGGTCGCTGAGATTCTGCATACGGTCTTTTCGACGCCACAGGATCAGCGGCTGCCGTTGTTGCTGGTGCTCGACGAACTTCCGGTGTTTCGTGCTTCGGCCAAGCTCTTGACGAGCGCGCTCCGGCAAGTGCGGAAGATGCAATTGCGATTCTTGCTCGCGTTTCAAGGGATTCACAGTTTCCCCTTAGCCAAGGATGATCCGCTGCTGCGCGCCACGAGCATGTGTGGATCGTCCTTCTACTTCCGGCACACCGATGAAGATGACGCCTTGTTCTTCGGCGGCAAAGTGTCGCTACCGGAGTATGACCCACTCCGGCCGAAGTTCGTCCATTGGGACGAGGAGCAGTACCAAGATGGCTATGATTTCGTCACGCTGACAGACCAATCGTGGCAACGTGCCTACTCTCAAAATGACAGTACCGGCACATCGGACGGTACGAACTGGCAAGAGAGTTGGAGCCAGGCGACAGGCTACGGAACGGATGTCGGACGAAGCGTCAGTCGCACACGGAATTGGTCATCCGGAACGTCGATCAATCAGTCCCATTCGAGCGGAGCGCGGATTCAGCAGGCGGTGGGCGAGACGTTTGGGCATGGCGGCGGATCGAGTCAGAGCCAAACTCTTAGCAACGGATCGAGCGAGCAGTCTTCGCACACCGACAACGCAGGTCGGTCGGACGGATCGAGCCAGGCCCATTCGGAGCAGCATTCCAGCGGGACGCAAGAAACGGAGGGCCAGCACTCGTCCACAGGTAGCAATCGTTCGCAGACGACGAATCGCGATAGGGATCAGCAGGTGCAGACGCACTCCGATGCGAAAGGTGCGAATGACGCTCGCGGAACCAGCAAATCACACGGATACAATCAATCAGACGCCTTCGGCAACACCATAACCCAAACGAGTCAGACGTCGGTCGGTTTCGCAGACTCGGTGGGTCGGGGCACGAATCGAGGAATCGCGGATCAAGCCGGAACGATCAGCAGTTGGGATGCCAAGCACACATCAACGAAGACCACCGGAACCGACGAGTCGAGGAGCGAGGGAAATTCGGCGAGCGAAGGTGTGGGCGGTGCGATCGCGGCGGGGGAGTCCTCGTCGGAGAGCTGGCAGGAGACCAATTCGACCGGCGGTGCTCAAGGGAATAGCCGAACGGTGAGCCGCGAGCGAGGACGGTCAGAGACTCAAGGTAGCAGCATTACCGAAAAGCAGACGCCGCTGGCACGCGTGAAGTGGAGAAAAGTCTTGCGAATCCTGGAGTTTCTGACCCGGGAGGAGCAGAAGGTTCTGAGTGCGTCGAAACTTTCCGGCATGCCGACGGGCCAAGCGCTCCACCAGATCGCTGGCCACTCAGTCCGCTGGGTGCAGGTCGATCTTCCGGAGGAACCGTGGGCGGATGCACCCGTGACTCTGAAGAAAGCCCTGCAATCGTACTTTGAGCGCATCCGCACACTGGATGTCTACCACGACCCCGTCAAAATTCTCGAACGCCAAAAGCAACTACAGGAACAACTCTGGGAGGTGCTTTTGGGCACGTCGCCGGCGATCAATCTACCCGCCGTTACTGTCCTTCCTTCGACGCAGGCTGCCGATGACTCCCCGTTCTCGATTTAGCGCTTCTTGGAATCCAACAGAAAGGGACTTCACCATTCTGCGAGATATCGGGGAGCACGGACTCTTGGATACGCGGATGATTCATCAGCGTCATTGGCCAGAAGGGACGGAAATCCGATCGTGCCAAAAACGAATGGCGATTCTCAAGAAAGAAGGACTGGTGTGTGACGCTCCGTTGGTTGTGGCCCGACAGATTTCGTCGCAGAGTCCCGATCGGTCGAAGAAATTTGGGGGCAGTCTTCCGACCGCCTATGGATTGACGCCCAAGGGTGCCGAAGTGCTGTTGGAGGAGACCGGCGAAGCGGCCAAGCGAATCTCCCGAAGTGACCCAGCACCCGTGACGCTGCTGCATCGCTTGGGTGTAGTGGCGGTTCGTCTGGCTTTCGACAAAGGAGCCAAGGCGGCGGGACTGGCTGCTCCACAATGGATCTTGGAACAGGACACCTATTCGAACGCCCGACTCGACCAACCGGCCGAGAAGCGGCACCTGCTCTACGAACGATTTCGTTCCGGAGAGAACCAGGATGTCTCATGTCGTCCGGATGCGAGTGTCCTGTTGCAGCACTCGACCGGAGGCGACTCCTCGTCGCCGAGGTTTCTCGTGGGCTATTTGGAGATTGATCGCAGCACCAACAGTCCCGACAGAGAACTCGGAAAATCGCCGGGATACGACTGCCTGCTGCGGAGCGGAGTGGTTCGCCAACATTGGCCGTGCCTGCACCAAGCCGATGCCGACGCAGTGCGAATCTTCTATGTGTGCGAATCCGTGGAGCGAATCGCCTCGCTCGCGTCCGTCCTGCGAGACCAGCCCGTGGCCGCGTTCTATCGCTTCGGGATCAAGCAGGAGGTACTTTCCGAAGGGGTGCTCCGGGAACCGATTTGGCGGGACACCCAGGGGCGGCGATACGCGATACTCCGACGATCTGGTTGAAGGTATTCGCAATAGGTGTACGCTGGCCGCTCCATTCCCCCTCTCTTGAGTGGAATGCAATCTCTTTCTGGCTCCTCCGGAGCCCACCGAACCGGCTCGTAGACAGAAACTCCTCGCGGCCCTCGCTCTGGCTAAGGTCACACCAAATCCACGCCCGCTGACCGTGTTCGCCAAGAACTATGCGACCGATTGGATGCGAACGCTGTGCCTCGACTTGGTTCACGATGGCCAGAAGACAGAACAGCTCTTCGCTTATGTAAAACGCTTTCGTGGCGAATTGATCGACGCGCTGATGGTAACTTTTCCAGAGCGAGCTTTAATGGCCCTGGAGTTGTTACGAGGCCCGCAACAGAACTTCGAGGAGAGGCACCTGCAAACGCTCGCGGGCATTCCCCAAGAAAAGCGGAGAAAGTTCATCACGTTGTTGCAGGAGACGACGGCCGATGCACCGTCCATCGCAGGCTACTCGGCGGCGATGCACGACTATGAGGCACAGCCCGACCCTTGGAACGACTGGCGAGACGTCGGCAAAGCTCTGGCGGAGTTCCATTACCTTCGCGGCATGAAAGGGCTGATCCGCGAAGTGTTCGACCAAGCTTAGGCTCTTGTTGGGTATTCGTTCTGCCGTTCGATCGACTGTTCGTCTGGGTGTTCGTGGCCTGTCGGGGGTGCGAACAGGCTTCTGTTTTGTGTGGTGTTTTGTAGGTTGTTTCCCACCAGCGACTTCGGGTGCCGGGTTTCTCGTTCGCATTCGCTTCTCTCGCCCCCCGGCTATTCAAGTGCGTTAGGAATATGGTGGCTCGGTCCTCTGGGAAGATTTCGGACCTCGCTTGCCTGCCATTTGGCCGGACGATCCGCCGCCGCGTTTCCGCTTGAATAGCCGGGTCGCCACCCGGCACCCGTCCTCGCTCGCTGCGGCTCGCTGCGGCTGCCCGGCGTCGGGCAGTGAAGTCGCCCCCCTTTGTTTTGTTGGTGTTTGGTGTGTCTGTTTCCAGGCACCAACCCACGAGTCCGGAGCCTGCCGACTTTACACGGCCGGTCCCTCACGCAAGGAGCTTCCGGCGGGACTCCTCCTTGCGTTCGGGCGTGCGGCCGTGTGCCCCCGTCGCGGCCCCGGACGGAGCCACCCACTTATCCCCTTCCCCAGCTTGCCATGCTGTACCAAGTGAAGTTTCAGTACGGTTGCCTGATTGAGGCCACGTCTCGCGAGGAAGCGTACGCGAAAGCGATTCGACTGCTTCGCGAGTCACCGGAGTCGTACGTTTCCGATGTTCGCCAAGCGGGCGAACCAAAGCATAAGCCGTCGCTCGTGCGTCGTTTGATCACGGGCCAGTAGGCCCGTTTTTTCGGTCGGCCGCTCCACCGATGACGGTCCAGCACGGCTCGAATGTGAGAGGCTTTGGGAGAGACAGAGTGAGGGCTGCGTGCGGCGTTCTCAGTGTAGCGTCCCGATCCCTAGTGCCGTGCAAGGGCTGCTTCGCCGTTCGCCGGCGGCAACGGTTGCTCTCGCTGTCGCTCGGCAACCGGCCCGGCGAAGCCACACGCCGCTCCGATGCCACCGGCGAAGACACCCTTGACGGCGGGATGCGGGACGCTTGGAAGCGAGAGCCGACGCAGCCCACCGAAGGCTGCCGAGGCGACTTATTTTCTTACCCCCTTTCTTATGGCGAACACATCGCCCAAGGCCACGCATCCGGCCTCTCAGGATGCGACCACGCCCGCCGCTGTGGTTCGATGCGGCACACTCTCCGGTGCCGTTTTTAAGCGGCTGGCGAAAGCCAAAAACGGAGAAGAGTTCGCGACTTTCCAGGTGTCGTTGCGACGTAGCTACCTGGATGCCGAGGGCAAATGGCAGCACACGCAGACGCTGCGGGAGGAAGACCTTCTCCCAGCGGCGTTCACGCTGGCGCAATGCTTCGAGCGGATCATGTCCGAGCGAGGCGAACCGCGCGAGTGATGTCCATGAGCGACCCGGAGCTACCGGCTTCGGGTCGCGTTTTCGCTGGATGCTTTTCTGGACGCTCCGGCATTTTATCACATTCCCCCTTTCCACATGGTTGGCGTTTTACGAAATGGTCAACGTGATGCCGGCGAACGGCAAAACGGCCGGATGGAGCGAGCGACGGCTCGACCTGACGGCGCACGATCAGCGGTTTCGGAAGTTAGCGGTGAGTTGCAAAACAGTCTGACGAGACTGCTGCGTGCCGATGACAGCGAGGCGGCCCGTGTCGAGTTGACTCGGATCAGTGAGTTCCGCGAGGCGATGGTGGCGATGATGCAGGCGTTGCTAACGCTCGACGAACGGCTGGCTCGGTCGGAGTCGATGGTTCAAGAGGTCCGCGACATCCTGAAGAACCAGCAGCCGCAGAAAGAGTGGTACACGGTCACGGAACTGGCCGCGTTACTTGGCAAAGCCGAGTTCACGGTTCGCGAGTGGTGCCGACTTGGCCGCGTCCATGCGAACAAGCGGCAATGTGGCCGAGGCAGCAGCCAAGAATGGATCGTGTCCCATGAAGAGCTGACACGAGTTCAGAACCAAGGATTGTTGCCAGATTGATAACGAGAGGGGTGAGACGCATCTGTGGCTCCCCCACTCCCACCCCGTCATCGGAGTTCATCCGGTGACGGGGGTATTACTTCCATTTTCCCCCAACTCAAATGAGTAAACGCGATGATGAAAACGAAACACGCAATGCCTCGTCCGAAGGCGAGGAGACCTGTGAGTTCACCTGTTGCGACTGCAACGAGACCTACACGGGCGATCGTCAGGGCTACCACAACTTTGACCGGTGTATCGGCTGCGAGGCTCGATTGATTGACATCGGCTTGTCCCTCAAAGACGAGCAGAATCCAGTCATGATCGGAGTGAACTGCCGACTGATCGCCAAGGCACCAGAGCTTCTGGCGGCACTCAAGGGGCTTTCGGATTCCATCGACATGGAACAAGAGTTTGAACATCAACTCGATTGCGAAGATCCGGAGTCCTGTACTCTGTGCATTGCCCGGAAGGCGATCTCAGAGGTCGAGCACCGTTGATTACCGCCCGTGGATTCCTTCGGGAGTTCACGGGCATTTTTTTTGTGTCCGAATGTCGCGGAATGAGAGAGGATTGAGTCGTGGTGACGAAGCCGAATTGTTCTGAATATGGGTCGTTATTGTTTCGACTGCGGGATAACTGGCTGACGCCCGAATTGTCTTTGTCCGGCACGGGGTGCCGGACGGGGCCGCAACGCGGGGTTGGGGTATCCGCCTTCGCCGCCCCGGTGAACCGAGGCTGCTTCGGCTACTCCCCCACCCCCGACGGTTGCGGCTTCGAGCGGGCGTCAGCGGAAAAGGTCAACCGCGAAGGGACCAATCTCTGCTACTCAGCCAATGCTTCTACGGCTCGTTTACAGACTTCCGGAGCCAGATGCTGATATCGCCTTCGCATTTCCTCAGTTTGGTGGCCCATGTGCTTGTCGATGATGCGCTGATCGACGCACTTGGTCGCAAGATTTGAAGCGTATGAGTGCCGAAAGACATGGAAGCCGCGGATGACATCCCATTTGGAATCGCGAAGTGTTTTGAAAAACTGAACGCGAGCTTGATCGACGGTCAGCGGACGGATCGGAGGTTGGGAGGGATTTTCAAAGTTGTGGCTGAAGGCGAACTGGCCGCCGGGATGCATTGCCATCCATTCTTTGAGAATCTCCACGAGCTTGGTTGGCATTTCTACTCGTCGAAACGTCGTGGAGCGAACTCGACTGCGTTTGCGTTCGCGAATCAAAACAGTGCCGGCATCAAGGTCGAGATCATCAATCATGACGCGCGTCATTTCGCTACGTCTGGCTCCGGTGAATGCCACGAAGGCAAACATGGGATAGATGAAAGGATATTTGGCGCGCTTGCGAACGAGTTCGAGAACTTCCAGGACTTCCGGGATCGTCAGATAGAGTGCCTCCCACAGCCGAGCAATCTCAGTTTCATCCAGACCGCCGCGAGCGAGGATTCGCTCGATTTCAGTTCGAGTCATGAAGGGAGGCTTTTCATCCCTTTTCCCATAGACCAGTCCACGCAGTGACGGAGCCTCTTTCACAAGTTGTTGTGTTTGCGCCCAATTCAGAATGCACTTGAGCGTGTCGACTTCGCGTTTGATCGTGTCCGGGCTGAGGAAACGATTTCCGAATTTCCTACGCGATTCCCGATTGATGAATTGTTGGATGTCATGAGTGGTGAGCTGATCGAGCGTCTTGGTGAGAGGCAGCTTCTTTTTCTTCCGGAAAACCTTGATGTGTATCTCTTCGGTTTTGAGGGTCGTTAATTCTTTCGCTTGCTCAGGCAAATTCTCTTGGTATTTCGTGAAGAGTTGGCCGAGTGTTATGGAGGGTTCGGACACCCGGATATTCCGTGTCCTTCCACCTGACAGGAGAAAGGTCACTGCGTCGGCATCAGGAGGCAGTTCGAGAACTCCACGGCGGACCAAAGAAATGGTCTCCGTCAGTCGGGCTAGAGAAGCCGAAGCATGAGTTTCTCGATCGGTTTTCAGAGATCGTTTGAACGATCGTCCGGCAAAACGAAATCTGATGTGATACTGTTTGGAACGCGCGTCGCGAACGATCGTGGCCATCGGTGTCTTCTCCGTCCGAGGGAAAAGTGAACTGCCGATGGTACGCGCGATGTCCGAAGAAGATCAGCGATTCAAACCCAATGTCAGCCCAACACCGTGTCAGAAACGTGTCAGATTGGCATTGGGACATGAAAAAAGGACTCACGACAATTGTCGTAAGTCCTTCTCGGCAAAGAGTCGGGATGACAGGATTTGAACCTGCGACCTCTACGTCCCGAACGTAGCGCTCTAGCCAAGCTGAGCTACATCCCGATGGACGGGTGGATTCTAGCGGGGGGCGGAAGTGCGTCAACGATGGGTTGGCGGCTCAAACAGTGACCGCGAATCGGTTGCGGCCAGGCTCGTCAATGTTTGTAAGAAGCGCGCGGCGGGTGCTCCATCGAGCACGCGATGGTCGAACGTGAGGCTCAGAGTCATCTCTTGTTTTCGAATGCGGCCGAGTCCGAGAATCGCGGTTTCAGGAAAGTTGATGATCGGCGTGAAAGCGTCAATGTCGAGCGAGCCAAGATTTGTGATCGTGAATGTGCCCCCTTGCAGGTCTTGGGCGGGGAGCCGTCGAGCGCGCGCTTGCTCGATCAAGGCGCGTGACTGGCGGGCGATCTCGAAGACGGTTTGACTTTGTGCGTCTCGCACGACGGGAACCAGCAGACCCGCGTCCGTATCAACGGCGATGCCGATGTGAATCTCGTCGATGAGTTCGATGGCATCGTCTCGCCAGCGCGAGTTGAGAATGGGGTGCTCTCGCAAAGCTTGCGCTGTCAGTTTGACGAAACAATCGGTGAGCGATGGGATCAGCGATTCACCGGACTGTTTGAGTCGCTCGCGAAACTGAACCAGCGAGGAGACATCGATCTGAGTGGTAAGCGTGACCGGCGCGGTCTGTTGCAGGCTGGTCACCATGCGGTTGGCAATGGTACGTCGCAGTGGCGTGATCGGAATGGTGCGAGTCGTGGCTGATGTGGCGTTGAACGGCGACGCGACGATGTTGTCCGTGACGGCGAGGATGTCACGTTCGCGGATGCGACCTTGCGAGCCGGTGCCAGCAAGTTGCGTCCAATCGACTCCTAGTCGTGCGGCGGAGCGAGCGGCACGCGGGGAAATCTTTGGCAGGTTTCGACTGCGGCGTGGGACGACGGTCGAACGGATTGCAGGAGCAGCCGGAGTGAATGATTTCGATTCGATGTTGCTCGGCAGGAATTCGCCTCGGCTTTGCAGGTAACGGCGGCAGACGTCTGCTTCCGAGATGCGGCCTGAGGAGCTGAGTGGCGCGAGATCGACGCCAAGTTGTCGCGCGAGTCGCCGCACCGCAGGCGATGCGGGTGGAGCGATGTGGGGTAGGTTTTCAACCTGTCCGTGAGAGGCGGGCAGGTTGGAAACCTGCCCCACGTTTTGTGGCGACCGAAGCTGGCCGCTGCTTGATAGGCTAGCGGCTGGCGGTACAGATGGAGCTGAACGCGGCGGTATTGGCGGAGCCATTTCTCCGACTGCGAGCAAAAAACCAATGACAGCTCCGACGGCGACGATGTCTCCTTCAGCGGGGTTCATCGCGTCGAAGTGCAGCGTGCCCGCATCGACCGCTTCAATTTCTTGGATTGCCTTTTCGCCTTCGAGTGTGAAGAGCGCGTCGCCGGGATGCACCTGCTCGCCGGGCTTCTTCAACCAGCCAACGAAGGTGCCTTGTTCCATGGACCAGCCGAGGCGGGGGATTTGGATGGCGTGAGGCATGGGAGGCTTTCAGTGGGCAGTGGGCAGTGGAAAGTAGGCAGTAGGGTTTGACTTCACCACTGCCTACTGCCCATTGCCAACGGCCTCATTCATCATTCAGCGACGAGTTGGCGGATCGCGTCGGCAATTTGCTTGGGTTGTGGAACCATGACCGCCTCGAGCGGCGGGCTGTATGGGGTTGGGCAGAAGGCTCCGGTGAGGCGACGGATTGGAGCGTCGAGGCTATCGAATCCTTCGGCGACGATGCGGGCGGCGATCTCGGCGGCGAAACCGCACGGGGCAGGAGGTTCGTCGACGATCAACAGCCGGCCTGTCTTCGCGACCGATTGCAGAATCGTTTCCGTGTCGAGCGGGCTGACCGTGCGCGGATCGACGATCTCGACCGAAATTCCTTCGCGTTCGAGTTCATCACAAACGCCGAGTGTCAGATGGACCATGCGAGCGAGTGCGACGACTGTCACATCGCGGCCTCCGCGCACGACGGAGGCTTTTCCGAATTCGATTTCGTATTCACCGTCCGGGACCGAGCCTTTGACTTGCAGGATCTCGCGGTGTTCGAGGAACAACACGGGGTCGTCGCAGTTCAACGCTCGTTTGAGCAAGCCCTTCGCATCGGCGGGCATCGAGGGAACGATGACTCGCAGGCCGGGGACTTGAGCGTACATCGCGTAGTAGCTGCCGGAGTGATGCGTGGCCGCCGAGTGGCCGATACCGATGCAGCCGCGCAGCAGGACTGGCATCTTGAGCCGGCCGCTCGACATGTATTGCATCTTGGCGATCTGGTTGACGATCTCGCCGACGGAGTCCATTACGAAGTCGGCGAACATGAAGTCGATGATCGGCCGGGTGCCGGTCATGGCCGCGCCGCACGCGAGACCCACGAAGCCACGTTCGCAGATCGGTGTGTCGCAGAGACGTTCGGCTCCGTACTTCTGAAACAGTCCGTCCGTCGTCTTGAAGTTGCCGCCACGTACACCGATGCCTTCCCCCATGACGAAGATACGCGGATTCTTGGCCATCTCTTCCGAGAGCGCTTCGTGTGTGGCTTGCGAGTACGTCAGCTCGCGGGTCGGTGAGGGTTGAGTACTGATTACGGGGGACTGAGTGCTTGTCGCAGCATAGACGTGATTTGTCGCTGTGTTCGCATCGGGCCAGGGGCTCTTTTCGGCGAACTCGCGTGACTCTTTGACCATCGCCTGGACGTCGAGGTCGATCGCGTCAAACTGCTCGCTGACCTCTGGCCCCTGACCTCTGACCCCTTCTGCCCGCAGCCGAGCGATTGGACAACGTTTCTTCCACGCTTCGACCTCTTCGCGAGTTCGATAAGTGAAGTCACCCATCCCTTCGGCGTGTGCTCGAGTGCGATACGTTTTGCATTCGATGAGTGTCGGACCGCCACCGGCGCGGGCTCGCGCGATGGCTTCGCCGGCGACGCGATGGATTTCGAGCACGTCGTTGCCGTCGAGTTCAAAACCTGGCATCCCGTAAGACGCGCCGCGACTGCCGACGCTGGGGTTGCCGGCGGCATAGGCGTTGGGAACTTCGGTCGCGAATTGGTTGTTCTCGCAGACGAACAGGACCGGCAGCTTCCAGATGCTGGCCATGTTGAGGCCTTCGTGGAACGCGCCGTTGTTGGAAGCTCCGTCGCCGAAGAACGCGACGGCAACGTGCGGCAGCTTCATCAGTTTGAACGAGTACCCGCCGCCGCACGCCTGCAAAATGCACGGGCCGACGATGCCGCTGGTTCCCATCATGCCGATCTCTGGCGAGAACAAGTGCATTGAGCCGCCCCGTCCGCGCGAGAGACCTGTCTCGCGTCCGAACAGTTCCGCCATGAGCTCTCGCGGATGAGCCCCCTTCGCCAGTGCGTGCCCGTGTCCGCGATGCGTGCTGAAGACGACGTCTTGCTCATTGAGATGAGCACAGACGCCGCTCGCGATCGCTTCTTCGCCGACGTAGGTGTGACAAGCGCCGAGAACCAAGCCGCGTTGATGGCAGCGTGCGAGTTCTTCTTCCGTCTGCCGGATGATCTGCATGGTCCGATAGACGCCCAGCAGTGTTTCGCGTTCCATGTTGTCGCTCATTGTTGTTGGTTTTCCACATATCGCCGCGTGCCACCTGCATTCATCGCGAGGTTCCCGCCGTCCATCGGGATGATCGTGCCGGTAATCCAGCTTGAGGCATCGGACGCAAGGAATACCGCCAGTCCTTGAATGTCGTTGGGTTGTCCCATGCGGCCGCGAGGGATGCCGGATTCGAACCGACCTTTCAGCGTTGGATCAGCGGCCATTCGTTTTTCGAGGCTGGGGTTCACGACTTGAGCGGGAAGGATCGAGTTCACTCGGACGCCCGCGCTGCTCCATTCGGTGCTCAGTTCACGCGTCATCTGCGCGACGGCTCCCATTGCCATGCTGTAGGCGATGTGGCCTCGGCCGAGCGCCGTTTGGCTG
The DNA here is from genome assembly GCA_005778115.1 of Planctomyces sp. Lineage (GTDB taxonomy): Bacteria > Planctomycetota > Planctomycetia > Planctomycetales > Planctomycetaceae > SXKJ01. The sequence continues at coordinate 12,626 of SXKJ01000016.1, forward strand.
GCGATCGAGCCGATGTTGACGATGCTGCCTCGGCCTTGTTTCAGCATTCGACGAGCAGCTTCCTGACACATGCAGAAGCGGCCAAGCACAAGGTTTCGCCAGCATTGCTCGACCTCCGCGAGCGAAATCTCTTCCGGCTTGCCGAGGATGCCTTCGCCCGCGACGTTCGCCAGGAAGTCGATGCGGCCGAACTCGCGATCGAGTTGCGCGAACATCGGCAGGATCAATTCTGGTTTCGAGACATCGCAGCACACCGGGATCGCTTTGCGTCCCAGCTTCGTGATGGCTTCCGCCGTTTGTTGAAGGCCGGCTTCATTGAGATCGGCCAGCATCAAGTCGGCTCCGTGCTGAGCCAACGCCAGCGACATGGCTCGACCCATGCCTTGTGCCGCGCCGGAGACGAGAGCCACACGGTCTGTAAGATCGAAGAGATTGCTTGGCATCCTGTGTCCTCACGGTGCTTTGACGGCGGTGCAAAGTGCCGAGTGAAGAGTGCAAAGTGAAGACGCCTGATCGTACATTTTGCACATTGCAGTTTGCACTCTTCACTTTGCACTGATTTCTGACGACTAGGAATCCAGTGACGTAGTTTATTGTGTTCAATGCAGCACGATTGCTCGGCCTGGGCCGCCGTGGCAGTCGCGGATGCGGAGTGCGGCGAACAGGAAGTAGCCGCCTTGTGGAATCTTGGCGGTGTTGTGCAGGAACTCAACGCCGACCATCTCGCGGCTGCCGAGTGCCCAGTAGGTCATCAAAGCTCGCTTGGGATTCACGCCCCCCAGATCGGGAGCATCCGTCGCGACGCATCGGATCCCTTTGTCCTTGAGAGCGACAACCGCATCGGGGCCAAGCGCGGGCCAGCCTTCGCTCTTGCCGTTGAGCGGATCGGACCACACGCCGACATCGTTCGGTTGTGCTTTGAAATGCTGGTCGAGGTGGCCAGTTCGGAACAGGACGACATCGCCCGGTTTGAGTTTGCCATGCGACTTCTCAAAATCTTGGATGTGAGCCGGCGTGATCTCCGGCGATGACGGCCATGACTTCTTATCCGTACTGCTGACGAGCGACGTCACATTAATCACTCGGACGGGGCCGCACGTCCAATCCAGCGGCACCTTTTCCGTCGTCATCGCGCTGGCACCGAGGAGCCCGTACTTGGCTTCGTACTCGGCCTTCCAACCGCGCACTTCCGGTGAGTATGCCACCTTACCTCCGTCTGGCGACAACGCGTACGCTGGCGGCACGAGATGCGTCCCAGCCATCGAGTCCATGAGGTGCGTGTGATGCCACAGGTCGAGGTATTCAGAGTACAGGAAGTCGAGCTTGAGATAGACCTGCCGATGCTGCCCGGTGCCGGCTCCCGGTGAAGTGACGGGCAGGTTCGGAGCCAAGGTCGGCGAGAGGTCGATCGCGCGTTTAGCCTTCGCCGATTCGATCAAGCGCTTGGGCAGCTCACCGCCGACAATCGAGAACGCTCGGCCTTCGCCGTACGGAGCACCTTGATGCTTCGGGCCGATCATGCAATAGAACGCACCGGTCGGCGGCAACTCTTTGAGATTCGTTGCGCTCTCGGTCCAGATCATGCCGTGCTTCAGGCCGGCGTAGTGTGTCGGCTCGGCGAGATCGGGTAGCGGTCCCATGCTCGCGCTGTCGGTGCCGAGGTTCATGACGCCGCGTGTGGCAAGAAACTCCATGCAATCGGGATCGGGATCCGGAAATCCAGGGGCCTTGCGATCCAGTGCGTCGGCGATGAAGCGGCTGCCTTCGGGATATGGGCGGTAGTATTTGTCTGAGTAATCGCTGCGGAACAACACGACGTCGCCGAATCGCAGCTTGCGATGTTGCTTCTCGAAGCGTTCGACATGCTCGCGTTTCACGAGCGGACTGACTCCCTTCGGAGCCTGATCGAGCAAGTCGCGCACATCGACGACACATGCCTCGCCGCCGAACTGCCACGCCTCGATCTTGTCTGTGTACGCCAAGCCGAGCGGCCCGGACTTCTCCCGCTTCAAGTCCGGCCGAGCGACCGAGTGCGGCGGCACATCCAATTGCGTCCCGGTGTTACCGTCGATCAGCAGCACGTCAATGTTGTACGCCGAGTCGGGCCCGATTGTCCGCTGATGCGTGATCTGAAACCTTGGAAACGGATGACTCGGCCAAGTGCAGGGAAACTCCGGCGCGATCAGCAGCGAGTGATCGACAAACTTCGGTTCGTCAGCTCGCACCGCACCGAGCACACCTAACGCCAAGACCAAAAGACAGCTTCTCAGTTCGATTTGCAATTTCATGGCACCGTTGTCTCCGTCGCGAAGGGTGAAGTGCGGCGAATTATCGAGCGAGGAATCAACGATCGCAACGAGTTAGCCGCCGACTCTTTGCAGTGCTTGCCATAGCCAATCTGGCGCGAAGAACAACGCAATGCTGGCAACCGCGCAAAACGAGACGCCAACGAACGCGGGAACGCCCGTCGCACGGCGTGTGTCGTCGCGGCTGGGTTGCAGGTACATCACGCCAATCAAGCGGAGGTAGTACCACGCGGCGATCGCGGCGTTGATTGCCAAACAGATGGCCAAAGTGCGGCCTTCGGTGCTGTGGCTCCAGGCGGAGAGGAACAACGTCAGCTTGCCGAGGAAGCCGGCAGTTGGCGGCAAGCCCGTCAGGCCGAAGAGCAGGACTGCGGCGAGGAATGCTCCGGCGGGATGCGTCTTGCTCAGGCCGGCGAGGTCATCTCTGGTTTCGAGCGGACGTTCGGGGCGCGAGAGGCTGGCGATCAACGCGAACACGCCGAGCGTCGTGAGGCCGTAGACTCCGAGATAGAAAAGCAGGGCGGGCAAACCGCTGACGGAACCGGCCGAGGCAGCGGTTGCATCGTCATTGATCTGCGGCACGCTGACGGCGACGCTGAGGCCAACCAGCATGTAGCCGGCGTGCGCGATGCTCGAATAGGCCAGCAGCCGTCGCACGTTTGTTTGCAACAGTGCCAGCAAGTTGCCGACGAACATCGTGGCGATCGCCAGCAGGTACAGCAGACCGCCGCTCTTGGAGGCGAGGCTCCAGTATTCCATGTGAGTCGCGGCGGTGATGCTCGGTTGACCGAGGATGCGGACGAGCGCGATGAAGCCAGCGACTTTCGGTACGAAGCTCAACAATGCCGCCGCCGAGTTCGCGGTCCCTTGGAAGACATCGGGAGCGTAGAAATGAAATGGAACCGCGGTGATGCGAAACGCCAAGCCTGCGACGATCGTCACGATGCTCACCAGCAGCATAGCCGGCATCGTGGTGAGTTGGTGGTTCTTGAGGACGAGATGTAGCGCCGTCAGGTTCGTCGTAGCGGCGACTCCGTAGAGAATGCTGAAGCCGTACAGAACCAGAGCGGACGAGAAGACGCTCAGCAGGAAATACTTCAGCGTGGATTCCTGGCCGGAGCGGTCTCGGCGAGCGACGTACAAGAAGAGATACGTTGGGATGCTGACCAACTCCAACGCGAGGAACAGGATGACGAGATCGTTGGCCAGAGCGATCAAGTTGGCTCCGGCCAGGATGAATAACAGACAGGCATGCGACTCGGCGGAGTCACGTTCTTCGATTTGATTCCAGTTGATCAGCACCAGCACAACGCCTGTGACGATCGTCACCAAACGAACAAAGCTGACAAGCGAGTCCGACAAGAACGGTGCGAGACTAGTCGCCTCGACTACTGGAGCGGGCACGCACTGCAGCCAAGCAGCAATCGCCAGTGCGATCAGCGACCACACGCCCCAGCGATGTTTGAGTCCCTTCGGAACCGTGCCATCTTCACCGATGAGAAACGGCCCGACCGCCAAATTCACGCACGCCGCCGCAAGCAACACAACTTCCGGCAGGACTTGGCTGATGGCGGATGCAATGTGCTGAAACACAACTCAACTCCTGAAACTCATTTTGGAACGCTAATTGTCGCTAATCAGAAATCCTTCACTAGCGTCGATCAGCGGAGATCAGCGTTCCTTTTTTGTTTGCTTCACATCCGCAACTTCGGACTTTGTGGGTGCAGACTGCGGATACATCTTCACAACCGCTCGCACGTCTTCCTCGATCGTGTCGAGCAGCGGTTTTGGATAAACGCCGATCCACAGGCAAAGAACCATCAGCGGCACGACGGACAACGCTTCACGCATGTTGATGTCGAGAATCGGGCCGTGAACCGAGGCGGGTTCTTTCAGTGGGCCAAAGAAGGCTCGGCGGAGCATGTCCAGCAGATACCACGCGCCGAGGACGACGCCTGTCGCGCCGATCGCAGCATAAATCGGATTGGCTTTGAACATGCCGATCAGAGCCAGCAACTCGCCGACGAAGCCGTTCAGGCCGGGCAGGCCCGCGCTGGCCATACAGATGAAAACCATGCAGACCGAAAGCAGCGGCAGGCGAGTCGCCAATCCACCGAGTTCGCTGAGTTCGCGGGTGTGGTAACGGTCGTAGACCATGCCGACCAACAGGAACAACGCACCGGTCGAGAGGCCGTGGTTGACCATCTGCATCACGGCTCCGGTGATTCCTTCGGAGTTCAACGCAAACATTCCCAACATGCAAAAGCCGAGGTGACTGACCGAGCTATAGGCCACCAGCTTCTTGATGTCGCTCTGAGCCAGGGCCCCCAACGCTCCGTAAACGATGCCGATGACAGCCATCGTCGCGTAGATGGGTACCCCGAACCCGGCGACCGCCGCCGGCAAGATCGGCAAGCAGATTCGCAAAAAGCCGTAACAACCCAACTTCAACAAGATGCCGGCCAGCAGCACGCTGCCCGCCGTCGGCGCTTCCGTGTGAGCCAGCGGCAGCCACGTGTGAAACGGAAACAGCGGCACCTTGATGACGAAGCCCGCGCTCAGCGCCAGCAGCAAGCCGATCTGCCATTGATCGGCCAGCGGTTGCTCTTTCAACGCGGCGGCGATATCGGGAATCGAAAAGGGTGTCGCGGTCAGTCCGGTTTCCATGACCTTCAAAACGAGCGCGACCAAGCCCAGCAACGTGATGACGCTGCCGGCCAGCGTGTAGATGAAGAACCGATACGCCGCGAACTGCCGCTGCACTCCGCCCCAGATGCCGACCAGGAAGAACAGCGGGATCAGCGTGAACTCGAAGAAGACGTAGAACAGGATCAGATCGAACGCGACGAACGCTCCGAGCATCCCGGCTTCGAGCAACAGCAAGCATAGATAAAACTCTGTTGCGCGATCTTGGATCGACTCCCAAGAAATCAGCACGGCCGAAATGGTCAGGATCGCGGTGAGTGCGAGCATCAGCACGCTGATGCCGTCAGCACCGAGATAAAACTCCAAGCGGATCGGAGTTTCGTTGATGACTTTCGCGATGGCTTCTCCGGATTCATTGTCAACAAGGACGGCGCCACTGGGCTGGCTGAGATGTCCGACCGTCATCCACGTCCGCCGCCATTCGAGCTTCGGCTGCACCGGTCCATCGACGGGACGATCGGCGGTGACCTGCGGTTGACTTTCGCGGGTTGAAGCCAATTGCGAGGCGATCCCCAGCGAGACGAGCAACGTCCCGATCGCCGTCAGCAAAGCGACCCAGCGAGCGACGGCGCGCCCGCCTCCCAACAACGCCAGGAGAATCGCGGCGAGAAGCGGCAGAAGAATGATGGAGAGCAGTAACATGTGTGAAATCTATGTTTGGAAATTGAAATCCCACCACTTGGGCTTGTCCCGGTGGTTCCCGCGCTTCTGCGCTACTTCTGCTTCAACCGTAGCGCAGAAGCGCGGGAACCACCCCGACAAGCGGGGTGGCGTGTATGTCAGCCGGCTAATGCCCGCAACATTTGAATCAGGAACAACCCCACGCCCAGCAGCATGACCCAGGCGTAGTGAGACACGAGACCGTTTTGGATCGGTCGCACGATGCGACCGACGGTGGAGGGGATCGAACCCGCGAAGTCGAGCAAGCCGTCGAGGAAGTATTTGTCGAACAGCGTGCAGAGCAGCGCGAGCACTTTCACCGGGACGACCAACAGGTAATTGAACAACTCATCGAGGAAAAACTTGTTGAGCGACAGCCGATGCAGCGGCTTCAAACCTCGCTCCAATCCAGCGGACACGGCCGGCGATTTCACATACATCCAACGGGCGAGGCCGTAACCGGCGAAGAAGATGGCCGCACTCAAGACCATCAACAACACGTTGTGCGGGTGAGTGCCGTGGCCGGGCAGCGAGGTCGATTGAGCCAACTGCCGCGCGTAGACACCGGTCGGGCCGAGAAACAAGCCGATCACCAGCGAGAAGCCCGCCAGCACAAACAGCGGCAGCGTCATCGTTGGGGGTGACTCATGCGGATGATGAGCTTCTTCCGGGAAGCGTTCCTCACCCAGAAACGTCATGTTGTAGGCACGGAAGGAATAGAACGCGGTGAGGAACGCGGTCAGGACCGCGACACCGAGGATCACCATGAAGAAGGTCTCATGGCCACCGGCTTTCGTCCCTTCAAACAGCGCGACGAGGATGTCGTCCTTACTCCAGAAGCCCGACAGCAGCGGGCAGCCGGCCAAGGTCAGCGAGCCGATCAAGAAGGTGATACGCGTGTGTGGCATCACATGCCGCAGGCCGCTGAAGCGGCGCATGTCGATGACGTCTCCCATCGAGTGCATCACGCTGCCGGCTCCGAGGAACAGCAACGCTTTGAAGAAGGCGTGCGTGAAGAGATGGAACATCGCGGCGGTGACGGCGAACGTCGCCAACTTCGGGCTGACGGAAGCGGCTCCCAGCGCCATGAACATGTAGCCGAGTTGGCTGACCGTCGAATACGCGAGGACTCGCTTGAGGTCGTACTGCGTCAACGCGGTGAGTGCGGCGAGTAAGGCGGTGGCCGCTCCGATCCCGCTGACCACCATCTGTGCGGTCGGGGACATCACAAACAGCGGAGTGCTACGAGCGACCATGTAGACGCCAGCCGTGACCATCGTCGCTTCGTGGATCATCGCTGAGACCTGCGTTGGGCCTTCCATCG
>SXKJ01000209.1 GCA_005778115.1 Planctomyces sp.
AGATTCCGGTGAGGCAAACCTTCCCGATGGCGGCGACTCAACAGTCCCGTCACAGTCCGATTGAACGAGACAATTAGCCCCCAATTAGGTCGGTCAAAATGAGTGACCGCCTAGGCGCGGAGAGCGCGATTACGCCTTGGAAGTCGAATGTTCCCGGAAGTCCCCTGACTGATTCCGGAATCAGACACAATCGGCAGAGGCGGCTGCGCTGGCAGAGTCTGCCAAGTCATCGCGACGTGAGCAAAAAATCCTTCGCGAACCGAAGCTCGATGAATTTCTGTGGAGCACTTTGTAGCCGCGTTCGTCAGAACGCGGGGGCACCGAGCCCGCGTTCTGGCAAAAGCGGCTACACCAAGGCATCGCTATACCTCGCGCGGGCATTAATGAGCGATTTGGTGAGCCGGGTGGCGTCAGCCCCCGGACTCATCCATTCCCAGCTCTGTCCGGGGGCTGACGCCGCCCGGCTCACCAAAAGCATCTCATCCGTGACCGCACGGAGTCTAACCCACCGGTTTCGCCCAATGGTCGCGGTACTCGCGAGTCAGCAGCCTGGCCGCTTCGCTGTCGCCGGTGATCTGTTCTTTCGCCGGATCGAAATGAATGACTCGACCGGCTCGGGTGGCGATGTTGCCGAGATGACACAGCGCCGTGGAGAGATGATTGATCTCGATATCCGCGTTCGGCCGGGCTCCCGTGCGAATGCACTCCAAGAAGTTCTCGTGATGCGCGGCGAGGTCCGGTGCCCCACCGCTCGACTCTTCGATCAGCTTGTTCTTCGGACCATAGATCGCGTACCGACCCGCCTTGCCGAAGATCATCATCCCTTCGGTGCCGTAATAAGCATTGCCGTTTTCAAAACCTTCTTGGACGTAGGGAGACCAGATACGTTGCTCGAAGATCAGTTGCTTCGGCTTGCCGGTCTTCGTCGCAGCGGCGTATTCGTAAACGATGTACTGCGTGTCGGCGTGCTGCATGTCGTCGTCGAAGAAGCTTTTACCGCCGAGCGCAGCGATCCGATTCGGATGCGTCTTCATTCCCAAGCCCCACAGGGCCACGTCGATGTCATGCACGCCGTCGTTGCCGATGTCGCCGCAGCCGAAGTCGTACCACCACCGCCAAATCCCGTGCAGGAAGTTTGATTGATAAGGCCGATGCGTCACTGGCCCCAGCCACAAGTCGTAATCGAGATGCGACGGCGGCTCGGACGGTTTCTGCTTGCCGATCGTGCCGCGCCGCTGACTGTTCCACGCCTTCGCGACCAGGATCTCGCCGATGACACCGGTCTTCAGTTTCTCCATCCCCTTGATCGCGTGCGCCGTGCTGCGTGTCTGTGTGCCGACCTGCATCACGACTTTGTTCTTCCGAGCCGCCTCGATCATCAGCCGCCCTTCGCGCAGATTGTGCGAGCAAGGTTTCTCGACATAGACGTGCTTGCCCGCGTTCGCCGCCAAGATCGCGGCCGGAGCGTGCCAGTGATCCGGCGTCGCGATCCACACCGCCTTCACTTCCTTGTCATCGAACACCTGCCGCATGTCCTTAACGATCTTCGGAGCCTGCCCCGATCCCTTCGCAATCGTCTCCGCCGCACGAACCGCGCGCTGCTCATCAACATCGCAAACGTATTTGACTTGCACAGCCGAATTCGTCGCGAGCTGGTTTGTATGAGCCATCCCCATCCCGCCGGGGCCGATGACTGCGACCGGCAGACGATCACTTTTTACCTTGTCGTCAGCATTTGCTTCCGAAGCAAACAGCCACGCGGCCGATGCGGCCGCGGTCATGGTCGAGGATTGTTCGAGGAATTCACGGCGAGTGTTGGACATCACAATCTCCAGACAAAGACGTTTGTGTTGGCAAGTGCCCGGCCGAAAGCCGTGAGCCGATAACCGAAAGCCGTTATCCCAACCTCATTCAAGGACAGGATACCAGCCAACAGCTTTCGGCTTACAGCCATCAGCCAGTCGATCGCACTCACCACGACTGAGGCGCGATTCGAGCCGTCAGCCACCGTAATCCGTCCTCTGTGATTACCTACGAGGCGACGTCGCTATTCGACGTGGATGCCGGCATTGCTTCCATGATGGCCTTCAGCAGTCGGTTCACTTCTTGGGAGTCGGTGAATCGCTGGGCGACTTCGGGTTCCAGGTAGATGACACGGCCGCCAGGCGGAAGCGGTTTGGCAAACCGATTCCGCTTGGCTTTGCTGTAATCGAATTCGTATTCGTCGCGGAGTTCTTCGCTCATGTTGTTCATCTTCCAAAGAGGTTACGTTCGTGTTTCTCGCGTTCGCGTGGAGTGGCTCGGCGGGCGCTGATGATTCTGAGGGTTGGGTCGCGTTGAGTGAAGCTGACCATCAAGAGTCGACTGCGATTCGAGTAGCCGACAATGATCTCTCGCAGTTCCTCGTCCGAATGTTCCGGGTCGTCGAAAATGACCGCCAGTGGATCATCCATGACCGTCGAGGCTTCCTGAAACGTGACGCCATGTTTCTGCTCGTTGCTCCGAGCTTTGTCGTCATCCCATTCAAATTGCGTGTCCATTCCGCGGAGTCCGATCAATCTTGGTCATTTGAGTCGGGATCTGGAGCCGGCCGCACGCGGTCACGCCAACAACGCATCCACCACATCACCCGTCGGCACGAGGCGGAACGGGCGGTTGGTGGCGTCGTGAATCTCACGATCGTGGCGCAGGCCCAGGCAGCGATACATCGTGGAGACGATGTCGCCGGGGATCAGTGGGTCGGAGGCAGGGAAGGCTCCGGTCTTGTCGCTGCTGCCGTAGATCAAACCTTGTTTGAAGCCACCGCCGAGCAGCATCAGGCTGTAGCAGTAGTTCCAGTGGTCGCGGCCGGCGTCGTTGGCGTTGATCTTCGGAGTCCGTCCGAAATCGCCGAACACCGCGACGATTGTGCGGTCGAGCAACCCGCGATCGGAGAGATCGGTCAGCAAGCTCGAACAGGCAGCGTCGAGTTGCGGCAGCAGCGTCCCCTTCAGCTTCTTGAAGTTGCCGCCGTGAGTGTCCCACGTCGCGTTCGCATCGGGAGCCCATGACAGCGTGACGAGCCGCGTGCCTGCTTCAATCAAACGTCGTGCGAGCAGCGTACTTTGGCCGTAGGTGTTGCGGCCGTAGGCGTCGCGGACAGCGTCGGGTTCTTCCGAGAGTCGAAACGCTCGCTGCGTGTTTTCGGAGGTGAGCAGTTGCAACGCTCGCTGCTGGAAGCCGGTCATCGAGTCGGCCGCGTTGATCCCAGACTGCTCGCGCAGTTGTGAATCGACGGTCTCGAATAAGCGGCGGCGCAGGGCGAGCCGTTCGGTCGAGACATCTGCCAGCAGCGTCAGTTCCGGGATCGCGAATTCCGGCGAGTTCGGGTCGCGCAACACAAACAACGGATCGCGCGAGCGGCCTAGAATCCCCGCGAAGAAGCCCGGCTGAGGCGGACCGCCCGCTCCTTCGGCGGTAATGTAGGGGAGATGAACTTGCGGGACGATCGGACGATCCGGCGGCCGAACCATCGAGAGGACGCAACCCGGCGAAGGGTAATCGGTCGGTCGAGTGCCGCCGCCGATCTCGCCGCGATCGTGGCCGGTCATCGCGGCGTACACGGCGGCCGCGTGAGCGTTGTTGACTCCGTGGTGCATCGAGCGGACCACCGTCGCGCGGTGCATGTGCCGGGACAGCTTCGGCATTTGATCGCTGACGAAGTAACCGGGGAGCGAAGTCGGGATCGGTTGGAACTCGCCACGAATGCCGTCGGCCGTTTCAGGCTTCATGTCCCACATGTCCAAATGTGATGGACCTCCATTCAAAAACAGAATCACGGCGTGATCCGCTTTCGCCACAAGCGACGGCTCACGGGCCGACAACAAGTTCGGCAACGACAGCCCCATCAGCCCCAAGCCACCCACTTGCAGCAGGTGGCGGCGAGACAGTTCGTGAATCCGATTGGAGTCAGTGAGGTTCAACATCGTTCAATTCTTTCCTTGCCCGGCTGATGGCTGTTGGCTGAAAGCTATCGGCTGCTATCTCAAGTCCATCGGGTGCAAGTTTTGGAATAACAGCCATCAGCTTTCAGCCGACAGCCAGACAAGTGACTCTTCAAGAAGGAAACGTCATGACAACCAGCGGCGAACTGTTGCCGCGATACTCGCCGTTCTTGTCCACAACTTTGCCGTTGCCATTGCTATTCGCATTGGTCGTCAGCAGCGCGATCCACCTTCCGGACGGGTGTTGCCGCACCGCGTGACAATTCGAGAGCTTCGTTTCGGAGAGCGGCTGTTCGTCTTCGACTCGCCAGCAGAGGAACTTCCCTTGGCCGGGATTGCCACTGGTCGTGATGAGCCAGCAGCCCTCTGGATGCCATTCGAGGTCGGTGACATAGACATCGCCATTCGCACCGAGTTCCGCTTTTTTCTTTTGCTCACCCGTCGCGATGTCGAAAACCAACAGCGTCGGCTTGCCTTGGACGTTGCCACCGTTCTCCGGTTGCGTGCCGCCGACCAGTAACAGCGAACCATCCGCGCTGACGGCCATCGACTGTACGCCGCCGACATCTTGCAGGCGATTCGGTTTGAACAACAAACCGGCATCGAACTCGCGGACCTTTGTCGAGCCGGCCAATTCCCATTGAAACACTTTCGTGCCCAGCGTTCCCACGAAGAGCGACTTGCCGTCCGCAGCGAATCGCATGATCGACAGATCACCGCCGACTTGGATCTCCGACTGCTTCTTGCCGTCCGTGGACCAGAACACGATTCGGCCATCACGGCCGCAGGTCGCGATCTTCTGGCCGTCGGGTGACACGATCACGCAGCGAATCCAACCGTTGTGAGCGTTCTCAATTTTCCAAACCGGATCGGCCGCGTCATCGCAATACGACCAGCAGGCGAGATTGCCGAACGAATCGGCCGCGACCGCCAGCTTCCCATCGGGCAGGCACACGCAGGTGCTGACCCAAGCGGTGAGTCCTGTCAGCGGCGACTTCTCAGCGAGTTCCGGTTCCGGCTTGTCGGGCACGACGCTCCAGCGGCCGACTTGTCCTTCCATGCTGCCAGCCAGCAGGAACACTCCGGTCGGGCTGAAGCAGGCCGAGACAAACTGCTGCGGCATATCAAGCGGTTTCTTCGCGGTCTTCGGAGTGAACCGGGTCTTGGGCGGAATGGCGCTAGCCACCGGTGTTGAACCATCGGGACCGGCGGCTAGCGCCGTGCCGCTCACTTGCCCTTCGGTGAAAAGAAAACTCATGCCAGCACCTCCTTCACCGCGTGCATTTCGTCGTGAGCAATCGGTAACGGCTGACCGTGGTTATCGAACTGCGTCTTGGCCGTGTCGATCCCCAGCGCCGCGAACCAAGTGTGAAACATGTGGCCGATGTCGTAGGCGTCCCCTTCGACGGCGGTTCCTTTCGCGTTCGTCTTGCCGACGGTGAGTCCGCGCTTCACGCCTCGGCCGGACATCGCCAGCGACCAGGCTTCGGGGAAGTGATCGCGGCCGATGTGGCCGTTGATGCGCGGCGTGCGGCCGAACTCGGACATCGTGATGACCAGGACGTTGTCGAGCATCCCGCGCTCTTGCAGGTCCTCGACGATCGATGCGAATGCTTGATCGTAGCGCGGCATCAGCGATGCGTGGCCGTTGAAGTTGTCGCCGTGAGTGTCCCAGCCATAGCTGGTCACTTTCACAAACGTGACGCCGACCTCCAACATTCGCCGAGCGACCAGCATGTGCCGGCCGAACTCGTGATCGCCGTATCGTTCGCGGTCGCGAGGATCGACCGTCGATAGGTCGAACAGCGATTGCCGCCGCATCAACTCGCGAGCTGACTCGAAGACATACCCGTTCGCTTCCGCCGCACCGGGACGACGTCGCAGGCGATAGCGCTCGTCCGCCTTGGCTCGCAATGTCTGTCGCAGTTCTTCGTCCGCTTCGGTGACGGACTCTGGCCGAGTCATGTTTTCCGGGGGCTTGCCGTCTCCGAACGCGACCGCTCCGAACTGCGGGCCGAGGAACCCAGCGTCTTGATAGATGAACCCGCCGCTTCCCGGTTTGATCGAAACATACGCCGGCAGTTCGGTCCCTTGATTGCCGACCAGCTTGGCGACCGACGAGCCGAAGAACGGATACGTCACGCCTCGGTTCTTCGGATCGCCTCGCTGAATGCGCGGCACGCCGGCCGAGTGCGAATTGTCCTGAGTACACATCCCGCGCACGACGCAGAGATGCTGCATGATCTTGGCCGAGCGCGGCATCAGCTCACAGAGTTGAATGCCGGGAACGGACGTCTGAATCGAGCGAAACGGTCCACCGAATTGCGAGTTGGTTTTTGGATCCCAGCTCTCATATTGACTCATTCCTCCGTCGATCCAGACGAACAAAACCTGCTTCTTCTGCTTGGCCAACTCTTCGCCAAACGCTGGGTCGAATGGCAGCCCGCTCGCGGCGGCAGCCCCGGCGGCGGACACTCCTCCGAGCCACGCGCGACGCGATAAACGATGTTCCCACGGTTTGCAGAGCCGACTCATCTGTAGGCATCCTCTTTGGGTTTCTGGGTTCGCGCGGATGGGCGGCCAGTCTATTGTCTTGCCGGGCAGTTCTCCATCAGTTTCGCTGAGCTTTGGAAGGGGAGTGGTATGACCGAGTTGGTGTTTCTCGTTCAATCCGCCGATGAGGGCGGTTTTACCGCTCGTGCCGCCGGGGCCTCCATTTTCACCGAGGGTGATTCGCTGGAGGAACTGCGTCAAAACATTCGCGAAGCGGTCGAATGCCACTTTGACGAATCCGAACGGCCACGAGTGGTGACTCTGCACATCGTCCGCGACGAGGTACTGGTGGTATGAAGCTGCCTCGCGACTTGTCGGGAAGCCAACTCGTTCGAGCGCTGCGTCTTTTCGGATATAGAAGTGACGCGGCAACGTGGCTCACACATGCGGCTGACAACCACCATGAATGGCGAACACCATTTAACGATCCCCATGCACGACGAACTCCGCTTGGGGACCCTTGCGAGTATTCTTGACGACGTGGCGACCCCATTTCGGTCTGACGCGCGATGAAGTTCTCGGCCGATTGCTTCCGTGACTCGCTACGGTGCTTCAACCCTCTTCATCGCTCGGCTATTCTCAGAGCGGCGATGCAACAAACCATTCGGCGAGCGGGGCGGCGTCAGCCCCCCGGTCATTCGTCGATTGGACCGGGGGGCTGACGCCGCCCCGCTCGCCTGGTTCATGGGGTGATGAGTTACTGTGTTGGGAGCAAGCAATGTGGAACATTCGGAGCAGTCTCGGTTGGCGGCCGATTCAGCAATTCTTGTTGGTCGCCGTGGTCCTCAGTGGACTTGGAAGCGCAACCTTTCTCGCACCGCAGGTGGCTCGTGCCGATCAAGCGGCGGATGACTACGCGGCGGCGGTCGGCTTCTACAAGCAGAGCCGCTGGGGCCTGGCCGAGGAGACGTTTAAAAAGTTTCTGAAGGATCATGCCAAGCACGAGCGTGTCCCGTTCGCGCGGCTGTACTTGGGACTCGCCCTGACGAACTTGGAGAAGTACGACGAAGCCCGCACCGTGTTGCGAGCGTTCGTTAAAGAGTACCCGAACAATCAGCAGGTGCCGCAGGCGATGTACCGTGTCGCAGAGTCGAGCTATTTCCTCGACGACCTGAAATCGGCCGAGCCAGAGTTTCAAGCGTTCTTTGCCAAGTCTCCGGAAGACCCGCTGCGCGAATACGCGCTACCGTATTTTGGAGACACGCTCCTGCGGCTCGGCAAAGTGGACGCGGCGGCGGCGAGTTTTCAGCAGGCCATCAAACTCTATCCGCAAAGCCGTATGCTGGAGGACTCGCGCTGGGGCTTGGCGAAGTCGCTCGACGCACAACAGAAATCTCCGGAAGCGATGGTCCTGTATCGTGAGATCGCCGCTAACAAGGCCGGAGTGCGGGCGTCTCAGGCACAGTTGCAAATCGCGAATCGGTTGTTCGAGCAGAAAGACTTCGCGAACGCGGCGAAGGAGTACACGGACCTCCAAAAGAATTTTCCGGAGAGCAAGCAGGTCGCGACTGCTCGATTGAACGCCGGCAACGCCTACTACGAATTGAAGGACTACAAATCCGCCGCCACGCAGTTTGAGCTTGCAGCGAAAGAGCCGGAGCAAGCCGCGACCGCCAGCTATTGGCGAGGCATGTCGCAGAAACAACTCGGCGATCTGGCCGGAGCCTCCGCAACGCTCAAGGCCGCGTTTGAGGCCCACGCGCAGAACCCGATCTCCGAGCAAGTGCTCTTTCAATGGGCGGACTGTGAGCTGCGACTTTCGCAGTTCGACTCGGCCGAGTTGCACTTCGCCGATGTCGTGAAGCGTTGGCCGCAAGGTCAATGGGCGGACGACTCGTTGTACTTCGCCGGCGAAGCCGCGTTGCAACGAGCCAACCGTGCGGCGACGCCGGAGATTCGCACGGCAGCGATTCAAGCGGCGGAGAATTACACGAAGCAGTTCGTCACAACGCAGCCGAATAGCGGACTCAAGTTGTACAACGACTTGTTGCGTGGCCGCGTGCTGCTCAGCCGCGGGTCCGATGCGGACGCGACGGCGGCGGCCGAGTTGATCAAAGGAGTGTTGGCCACCGCACAGCGTCCGCAGACACAGGGGCAGGCGCGATATCACCTCGCCCGCGCGCAGCAGCGATTAAAGCAGCACTCGGCGGTGATCGAAACGCTAACGCCCGTCGTTGAGCAAGTCCGCAAGGAAGGGGCCGCGTCGGAGTTCCTCGACGGGTTGGTTCTGTTCGCCAGCAGTGCGCTCGCGGAGAAGAAATACGCCGAAGCGGTCGCGGTGTCGGCCGACTACGTCCGGCTCGCACCGAAAGGAGAGCAGCTCGATCAGGCTCTCGTGGCAAAGTCGCTGGCCGAAGCGAATCTGAAACAGTTCGACGTGGCGAAGCAGTCGATCGAACAACTCCGAACGGCTCTCCCCAACAGTCCGCTGATTGTGCGGACGACGCTGCAACTCGCCGAAATTGCTTACGCTCACAAAGACTTCAATGCTTCGCTCGATTGGTACACGACGACCGTGGCCGCCGGCCCGCAGTCGCCGCACTTCATCCCGGCGCTCTCCGGCCAAGCGTGGAGCCAGTTTGAGAAGAAACAATACAAGCCGGCCGCCGAAGGGTTCGCTCGGCTGGTCAAGGAGTCTCCGCAACACGCGCTCGCGCCCGAGGCGGCGTTCAAGCTGGGTGAGTCCTTGCAGCTCGACAACCAACTCGAACCGGCGGCGAAGGCGTTTGCGGAAGCGTTCGAGACGTATTCACCGGGACGCTACGGCTTCCTCGCGGGATTGGAGACGGCACGCACGCTGCGACGGCTCAACAAGATTGACGATGCCGATGCCGGTTACACGAAGCTGTTCGTCAAGTTCCCGAAGCCGGAGAACCTCGACAAGCTGCTCGAAGAGTGGGCGTTGCTGAATTACGAAGCCGAACGTTTTCCCCGCGCGGATGAACTCTTCAAGCGACTGATCGCCGAGGCTCCCGACAGCGATGTGGCGGACAATGCCCGGTTCAATCTCGCGGAGAGTGAATTGCTCGCTGGCAAGATCGACGAGGCAAAGACCGCGTTCCGGCAACTCGAACAGAGCCCGAAGTCGGATGCCGACGTGCAACAAGACTCGCTGTTCCGACTGATGGCGATCGCGGAAGAACAACAGCAGTGGGCGGATCTCGAAAAGTCTGCGACCGCGATCCGTACTCGCTTCGCCGAGGGTCGCTACAAGACGGACGCGGCGTTCTATCTGGCGCTCTCTCACCTGCAACGCCAGCAAGCGGACCCCGCGTTGGATCTGCTCAAGCCGCTGGTCGCCGCGAAGGCGGACCCGGAGATGAAAAACAAAGACTGGTTCCCGCGCGTCTTCATCCTGCTGGCGGAGATTCAGTGGCAAAAGAAAAGTTACGCCGAGTCCATTGCCACAGTCGCCGATTTCCGCGCGTGGGACGCCAAGAGCAAGCTGCTGTATCAAGCCGACGAAGTGCTCGGCCGAGCGTTCAAGAGCCAAGGGAAATTCGAAGAGGCACGCGCCGCCTTCAAACAGGTCATCGACGACCCGAACGGCACTCGCACTGAGACCGCCGCGAAGGCTCAGTTGATGCTTGCCGAGACCTATTACTTTCAGAAGGACTACAAGGCCGCGCTGGAGAACTACCTGCGGGTCTACCTGCTCTACAAATACCCGGCCTGGCAAGCCCCCGCGCTGTTTCAAGCCGGTGCTTGCGACGAACAACTCGGCGAATGGGCGAAGGCGGTCGCCGATTACGAATCGCTGCTGAAAGAATTCTCGCAGACCCAGTGGGCCGAGGACGCCAAGCCGCGATTGGAAGCGGCGCGACAGAAGGCGAAGAAGTAGGTAAGAAGCGGTTGCGCAACCTAGCACGACGCGCGAGCGAGTGGTCAAATCGTCGTAGGAACAACCACTCGCTTGTGCGTCGTGCTAACAGGACTTCGCGAAGCCCCACGGAAATCATGCCAACCGAAACTCAGTTCGCGTTCAAAGAATGGGCCGTTGTCTGTGCTGCGCTCGCGGCGGGGCGGCAGACGCTAATCCTCCGCAAGGGGGGCATTCACGAAGGCCGCGAAGGATTCCATGTCGAGCATCGCGAGTTCTGGCTCTTCCCCACCAACTTTCATCAGCAACGAGACGAAATCATCCCGGAGGCTTGGCCGTTGCTCGAAGGAGTCCAATCGCGCGGGCAACCCTTCGGCCTCTCGCTGGATTTGTACGCGGTCGTGGAAGACGTGTATCACGTCCTTGATCGAGCGGCACTCGCGCGATTGAGTGGCCGGCACGTTTGGTCGGAATCAACGGTCGAGCAGCGTTTCCAATACCGGACTCCCGGCTTGTTCGTGCTGGTTGCGCGTGTCTTCCGCCGGCCCACGCCGATTGTCATCGCCGACTCGCCACACTTCGCCGGCTGCAAAAGCTGGGTCGATCTGCCGACGCTGCTGCCGACCTCCGACCTGCATCCGGTGTTCGATGACGAGTCGTTTGAAAAGCAGCGACTGGAGATTCAGAGACTTCTCGCCGGTCTGTGAAGAGTGGCAAACGCAGACGAACCTTACTGAGGAGTGCATCGTGAGCCAGCGAGAAAAGCTCATCGCCAAAATGCGAAGTTCGTCGAGAAGCATCCGGTTCGCTGAAGTCGATGCGCTGTTGCGTTACGAAGGGTTCGTGCTATTCAATCAGCGTGGCAGCCACCGAACGTATCACCGAGCCGACGGCCGACTGGTGACAATTGTTGTGCCTCATGGTGGTCGAAAGACGTGTCATCCCGCTGACATCCGCCGCCTATTGGAGATTCTAGGACGATGATGACTTCACATCACGAATATCGCGGGTATGTCTTTTCGATTGAGTACGACGCCCAAGACCCGGCCTATGTCGTCGAGTTCTCGGATTTCCCGAACATCCTGACGAACGGAGCCACGCTGGCTGAGGCGTTTGGAAACGCTTGCGAGGCACTCGACCTGCATTTGGAAAGTCTTCAAAAACTTGGCAAGCGCCTGCCAAGACCGAAGCATTCGTTGGTGATCCAAACGGCCTAATGAAGCTCCAGTCAAATGACGTGTCACACCTCACAACTTGGTCGTCTCTCGCGGCGGCAACTGCTGCAAGTGGGAGCGGTGCCGGCGTTGGGGTTGTCTTTGCCAGGGCTGTTCGCGGCTCGTGCTGGAGACCTGCGGTCGGCAGGAGCGGTGGGGTCGGAAGACCCGCGCCGAGCGCAAGAGAAGTCCTGCATTTTCATTTTTCAATATGGTGGCTTAAGTCAAATCGACTCGTGGGACGTAAAACCGAATGGGCCTTCGGAGACTCGTGGACCGTATCGGCCAATTGAAACGGCGGTCCCCGGCTTTCAGGTGGGTGAGCTGATGCCGCGGCTCGCCAGTCTGGCGGATCGCTATGCGGTGATTCGCTCGATGAGTCATGGAGTGCCGGTGCATGACGTCGCCAATCGCATGTTGCTGGCGGGACAATCGCAGCCGGCGATGGATGCTCCGGCGTTCGGTTCGATCGTCACGAAGTTGCAGCCGTCGAATGCCAGCGTCCCCTCGCATGTTTGGTTGCAGAAGTTCGGGGGCGGAGCGATGCCTCCCGAACCAACGTATGTCACGGGCGGATGGTTGGGCATGGCGCATGCGCCGCTCGTGATCGGCATGAATCACGCCGACAATCCGGGCGAGGCTGGCTTTCGAGTCAAAGCGTTTGATACGGCTGACGGAGTGACCTCGGATCGGCTCGCTGCGCGAAGGCAGTTGTTGGAGCAGTTCGATCCGCTGGCGACGAATCTCTCGGCCGATTCGCTGTCACGGTTTCGGGCGCGGGCGTTTGATCTGCTCACCGGCTCGGCGGCGCGACAGGCGTTTGATGTGGATCGCGAACCGGACTCGGTGCGCGATCGGTATGGACGCAACCCGCTCGGCCAGAATCTGCTGATGGCGCGGCGGCTGGTCGAGGCGGGAGTTCGCTTGGTCAATGTCGTCGCGTGGTGCGGGTTGGCTCCGGGAGAGAAGTTCAACAGCGTTGAGACCTGGGACATGCACGGCAACGGTGGGATCGACATCTTCGGCAACGGTTGGAACGGACTCGGCTGGGCGTTACCGGTGTGCGACAACGCGGTGTCGGCATTGCTGGAAGATTTGCAGCAGCGCGGATTGCTCGACAACACGCTGGTCGTGTTGGTTGGCGAATTCGGACGGACACCGCGCATCAGTCGTGGAGCTTCCGCTATTGGTCGCGATCATTGGCCGAATTGCTACTCGGCCATGCTGGCCGGAGCGGGCATTCGCGGTGGTGCGGTGTACGGTGCCTCGGATGCTCAAGCGGCGTATGTCAAAGATCGCCCCGTCAGCCCCGAAGATTTCGCCGCGACGCTGTTTCAAACGCTGGGCATCGCGCCGGAAACGGGGATCAGCCCCGATGGGTTCTCCGTGCGAGCTAGTACGGGTCGGCCAGTGGCTGAGTTACTTTAGTTCGATAGATTTGACGTTCGCGTTGATGGCCCCATCCGGCTTGCCCGGATGGTGAAAACGATGGTGAGCTAACAGGCATGAGACCACTCACTCCTCCACCTGTCCCTTTCCTCCGCCGCAGGCGGAGGAAAGGGACAGGTGGAGGAGTGGGAACGACATCGACTAGCCTGCCATCGGCTTCACCAACGGCACGAGGCCGTTGGGGTCGAAACTCAGAGAGTCGGAATTAGATTGGAGTTCTTACGATGCGAATCGCCGCTGTTCAGATGGATGTCACGATTGGAAAACCCGAAGCCAACTTGGCCGCGATGCTGGCGAAGTTGCAAGAAGCCGCCGCGGCCGGAGCCAAGCTGATTTGCTTTCCGGAATGCGCGCTGACCGGCTACTGCTTCGACTCGGTGGCGGAAGCGAAGCCGTTCGCTCAGACGCTGCCTGGCTCGGCGACTCAGCGGTTCGCACAGGTCTGTGGTGATCTCGATGTTTTTGTCGTCTTCGGTTTGTTGGAAAAGGAGGGGGACCGGCTCTTCAACGCGGTCGCGTTGGTTGGGCCGAACGGTTTGATCGGCTCGTATCGCAAGGTGCATCTGCCGTACTTGGGGATCGACATGCGGACGAACTACGGTGACCGGCCGTTCGCGGTCTTCGAGGCCGACGGTGTGAAGATCGGCATGTTGATCTGCTACGACGCGGCCTTTCCCGAAGCATCACGCGCGCTGGCGTTGCTTGGGGCGGACTTGATCGTGCTGCCAACGAACTGGCCTCCCGGAGCCGAATGCGTTGCCGACTTCACGATCAACTCGCGCGCGATGGAGAACGCCGTCTACTTCCTGGCGGTCAATCGAGTCGGCCTGGAACGGGGCTTCCAATTCATCGGCCGCAGCCGCATCTGCGAACCGAGCGGCTGCACGCTAGCAAGCACTGGCAGCACCGCGCCGACCATCTTGTATGCCGACATCGACCCGGCTCAGTCGCGAAACAAACGAGTGACGCGCGTCCCAGGAAAGCACGCCATCGACCGACTCGCCGATCGCCGACCAGAAATGTACGAGTTACTGACTCAGCCTCATTCCCTTCCAACACCACGCGACGACGCGAATAAACAGTGAAACAGGCGAGCGGGGCGGCGTCAGCCCCCCGGTTGAGCCGCGAACATTGCCAAGACACCGGGGGGCTGAC
>SXKJ01000210.1 GCA_005778115.1 Planctomyces sp.
GCGGCGTCAGCCCCCCGGTGGGTTCATCGCCCAGCCCAATCAACTCGCAGTCCAACCGGGGGGCTGACGCCGCCCCGCTCGCCAAGGACGCTGGATGGCAAGAGACACCTCTCGCCTACTTGCTCCTGGAAACGAAAGACAAAACCGTCGATCGCGTTCCCGCACTGGAAATCGAACTCGACTTCTTCGATCGCGAAGGGAAGGTCGTCATCCCCGTCCCGTCGAACCCGATCCAGATCGAGATGAATCCTGAAGCCCCCCCACAACGCCCAGCCGAGAACGTCGCCCTGACGTTGATCGTCGATAGCCGCGAACTGACCGACAAACGTTTGAAGATCGACGTCATCGCGACGGCTCACGGTTTGGTTCCTGAACTCGACCAGTCGTTGCAGTTGCCGGACTATTCGCTGACCGTTCAAGAGGTCGCCGACAAAGACAAATTGGTCGTCAGCGAGTTGCACAGTGGCGCGGACGGGATCTACCCAGTCTCAGAGCGAAGTTGGACGGTCGATCTCGACCCCACGCCGTTGCTGCGCGGTGCATCATCGCGAGTCGAGTTCGAGTTCCCGGCGGCGAAGTCGCGCGACATCCAAGTGACGTATCGCCGTTACCAAGACATGGACCCGGTCGATGCCGCAGCAAAGGTCACGCTCGTCGAAGGCGCGGAAGTCGCGAAGGTGGCCGAGGCTGACAACCGACTCTGGATCGGTGGCACGGTCGGTTTGCTCGCCATCGGATTGGTCACGTTTCTGGCTCTGCGACGCAAGCCAGCCGACGCTTTCGCAGCGCCGCCGCTGTTCACGTTCCCGCGCGAGGTCACGCCGTTCTCCGTCATCGCCCTGCTGCATCGCATCCAGTCAAGCCGTGCCGTGCCGCTCAACGACGAACAACGCCTCTCGCTGACATCCGACATCCACGCGCTCGAGCAACACACGTTCGCGCGCAACAGCACGACAGCTCCGACTCATGATTTGAATGCGCTCGCGGGCCGCTGGCTCAGTATCACAAAATCATAATTCTGCGGTTCATGATTCTGTGTCCCATGATTTTGCCAAAAAGGTGTTAGCCCGATGACCGTTCTGAAAACAAACCTGATTCGAGACATCCGCACGCGCGTTGCCGGAGTCGTCGTGGGTCAAGACGTCGTCGTCGAACGTATCCTGGTCGCCTTGCTCACCGGCGGCCATCTGCTGCTGGAAGGAGTCCCCGGACTCGCCAAGACTTTGCTGGTCAACGCGGTGGCCAAAACGATCGGCATCGGCTTCGGCCGAGTGCAGTTCACGATCGACATGCTGCCGTCCGACGTGCTTGGCTCAGAAATCCTCGACCAAGCGACGCATCAATTCCGCATCCACAAAGGTCCTGTCTTCACAAACCTGCTGCTGGCCGACGAAATCAATCGCGCAGCCCCCAAGGTCCAAGGCTGTTTGCTCGAAGCGATGCAGGAACGCAAGGTGACGCTGGGCGGGAAGACGTTTCTGCTGCCGGCTCCGTTTCTGGTGATCGCGACTCAGAACCCAATCGAACAAGCCGGCACATTCGAGTTGCCCGAAGCGCAGCTCGATCGCTTCATGCTCTGCCATCGGCTGCATTACCCGACGGCCGACGAGGAGAAAGACATCTACCGCCGCCAACTCAAT
The DNA here is from genome assembly GCA_005778115.1 of Planctomyces sp. GTDB lineage: Bacteria > Planctomycetota > Planctomycetia > Planctomycetales > Planctomycetaceae > SXKJ01. The sequence goes on from SXKJ01000210.1 coordinate 1,641, forward strand.
ATGGGCCTGCGACGCCAGGAGGACGGCGGCGCGGTCCCCAAGAGCGCGTTCGACATGATTGAGGATCAGCCAGTCTGTGGCGTCAACGAACTCGTCGAAATGATGAAGCAGGTCTAAACAATCCACGTCAGCGAAGCCTTCACCGAACACGTCCTGCGCATGGTCCGCCGCACGCGCGAGCACCCAGCGCTCGAAGTCGGATGCAGCCCCCGCGCCGGTCTATCCCTCGTGCAAGCCGCGCGAGCCCGCGCCTTCCTGCACGACCGCGATTACGTCGTCCCCGAAGATTTGTTTTCCTTGGCCGAAGATATCGTCCTACACCGCATCCGCATGACCTACGAATCCGTCGCGCGTGGCGTCAGCTTGCGCGATGTATTGGAAGAAATCATGCGGGACGTTTGAACAAAAGGTCGCGAAGGCCGCAAAGGGAAAGAGAAGGAGAGTTGATTCAAGCCGTAGCCGCGTTCGCCAGAACGTGGGCAAGTTCACGCAATCCCCACGTTCTGGCGAACGTGGCTACAAGCTGTTCCCCTTCGCGTCCTTTGCGACCTTCTGTTCAAAATAGGTTTCCGAATGTTCCAACTCCCCTTGTCCGCTACTTCGCGACGCCAGTTTGGGTTCGAGGTCAAGCACTTGGCCGACAGCTTGAACTTCGGCGGTGATCCTTCGCGGTTCTTGGGTTCGGGATTGGAATACGCTCAATCACGCCCCTACGAACCGGGCGATCCGGTCAAGGCGATCGACTGGCGCGTGACGGCTCGCACGGGCAAGCCGTTCATCAAGGAGTATGAGGCAACTCGGCAAGTCCCGATCTATTTGCTGGTCGATACGTCCGCCTCGATGTGCGTCAGCTCGCAACCGCGCAGCAAGTACGAGTGGGCCGTGCGACTGGCCGCCGGGTTGGCTCGTGCGGCTCAGGAGCGGATGAGTCCGGTCGGACTGCTGGCCGCTGGCGAACGGGACTTGAGAATCACTCCAACGTTATCGACCAGCAGTGCGATGCAGTGGGCTCATCAACTACGGCTGTATGACTTCCACGAACGGACGAGCCTATCGCTTCGACTGCGAACGCTGGCTGCGGCCCTGAAGAACCGAATGATGGTCGTCGTGCTCAGTGACCTGCACGAGCCGGATGCCTTTCCGGCTCTGGAGTTACTGGCCACATCGCACGAGGTGATCGTGCTCTGGCTGGAAGACCCCGCCGAAGCTCAAGCCCCACCGCGCGGCATCTTCCGCGCTCGCGAGGCGGAGACCGGACAGCGATTGATTGTCACTCGGCGAACGCGATTGCAAACCCACGAACGAATTCGTCACGCGCTGGTGGACGGCGGAATTGAATTCCTGCATCTGCCAACGGAAGAACCGATCCTGCCGCGCGTGCGGCATTTCTTGAAGTACCGCAAGTCCTTGGGACACGCCTGACTGAAAGGGGCATTGGAAATTGAGGATTGGAAATTGGAGATTGGAAAATGAAGTCCAACACGGCGCGGCTGCCGCATCCCATTTTTCAATTTCCAATTTCCAATCCTCAATTTCCAATTCGTCCGAAACGAACGCCACTCATCCATGACTAACCGCCCAAACAACCGCCGTCACGCAACGGGCATGCTCATTGTCGCCGGGTTGGCGTTGTGTCTGTTGCTCATCGGCGTGTTTCTATGGCCTCGCAACCGCATCACGATTGGCGTCGAGGGGCAACAGGCTGTGACGATCGCCGGTTCGCGGCTGTCGGCCATTCCTTATACGCATGGCGATGCGCTGGCGGTGCGGATCGCCAAGCTGGAACCGATCTCCGGCGGCTTCCGCTATGACCTGCGCTACATGGCCTATGGGCCGGGCCGGCACGACCTGCGCGAATACCTGTTGGACGAGCAGCTACAACCCGCATCAGGATTGCCTGAGATGCCGGTGACCGTCGCAGCGCTGTTGCCCAAGGACGATAGCGGAAAGTTGCTGGAGACTCCGCCGACGCCGATTGATCTGCACACGAATTATCGCTGGGGCATGGGTCTGCTGTGGTGTCTCTGGGGTCTGCTGTTGCTGCCGCTGTTCTTCTACGGTCGCAAACCACGATCACGAGTCGTCGTGTCGTCGCCACCTACGATTCCCGAGCGACTGCGAACTCTGCTGGAACACGCCGCTCACTCCGATTTGACCGTCGAGCAACAGACCGACATCGAAAAACTATTGCTGGCCTTTTGGGCCGAGCGATTGCAGTTACCCAAGGAACGACTGATCGAAACGCTCGACGAGCTGCGCAAGCATCCGACCGCCGGCGAACACGTCAGCCGAGTCGAGAAGTGGCTGCACAGCCGAGACGCTCGCAGCCACGGCAGCGTTGCTCGTGAGTTGCTGGCAAGCCTCGGCCGGGATTTAGGGAAATGAAAATTGAGGATTGGAAATTGGAGATTGGAAAATGTTGGAGTCGGCAAGCTTTGTTTACTTTGCAATCTCCAATTTCCAATCCTCAATTTTCAATGCTCGCCGTTTTTGAGATTTGAGATTTGAAAATGATCTTCTCTCGCCCCGAACTTTTACCACTACTTTGCGTGCCAGTGCTGCTCGCGTTCTGGCAGTGGTTCGCGCGCGGGCAGCCGCTCGCGCTGCCGATGGACTTCACACAGATCCGGCGACGCCCGGTGCTCGATGTCTTCATTCGTGGGCTGGGGTTCTTGCCGTCCGGTTTGTTGGCCTGTGTGATCGTGTTGTGGGCTGGACCGTTGATCGAAGGTCCGCCGACGTATCCCGCGCAGGTCACGAACATCCAAATCGCATTGGACACATCGGGCAGCATGAACGAGCCGTTTGGTGATCGGACCAAGCCGGACGGCAAGCAGTTCACACGGTTCGATGCGGCGATGGAGGCGATCTCGGAATTCACCACGGATCGGCCGGGCGATGCGATGGGCTTCTCGATCTTTACCTCTAAGGTGATTCATTGGGTTCCGCTGACGAAGGACTTGGCGGCCATCCGGATGGCCACACCGTTTGTGCGACCGGGTACGTTTCCTTTGCGGTGGTGGGACGGGACCAAGGTCGGCAATGCGATGTTGTCCTGCGCGGAATTGCTCGAACAACGCCACGACGGCGAGCGGATGTTGATCGTGCTGAGCGACGGCGAAAGCTCAGACCTCGAAGGGGATCTGGCCACGCAAGTCGGTCAGACATTGAAGTCGAAGAAGATCATCGTGCATTCCATCTCGGTGCGGACGCAGGCTCCGTTGGAGGGAATGAAGCGCGTCAGCGAGATCACCGGCGGGAGAATGTTCGAGTCGGGCGACTCGGCGGGCCTGCGCGAAGTGTTTCGGCAAATCGACCAGTTGCAGCGAGCCAAACTCGTGTCCGCTCAGACGCAGTGGCTGGAGTACTTTCGTCCGATCGCGCTGATCGGATTCGGGTTACTCGTGCTCCAGCAAATCGCCGCCTTCGGCCTGCGATTTACGCCCTGGTAGGTCCGTGAGGTATTCGCGTCTTATCCAATCTCGTTCTGCAATTGAGTCTGAGACGGTTGCATCCTGACTTCATTCGCCTGTCCCCCATTCGCTTGTCATCCACCGTCAAAGACCCAAGATGACAGACGAATGGGGGACAGGCGAATGAAGTACGGAGGAAGGCAAAGTGTTACCGAGCTGATTTCGTCGGCACGTGAGTCTTCAACGCCGCCGCTTTGGTCACACCCTTCACGGGGATGATCGGTGCCGAGCCACGCTGAGCCGGGCGAACTCGCTGGCTCATTTCGGGCGCGCGGTCCTTGGACTGTCTCTCCGTGGCGCTGCGGGCATTGGGAGTCTTGGACGCGGCCTTGTCGGCGTTCATCGGAGTCTCGGCACTCGGCGCGTCGGCCTCTTCCATGGGCATCGGATCGTTGCCCTCGCGCAGTCGCTTGGTGAATTCCTTCCAGAACGCATCGACGCTCGGCGCATCCTTGTCGTTCGACGACTCCGACGATCCTTCCGAGCGTTCTTCGTTGAGTCGTGACACTTCATCGGAGTCCGAGTTCGCCAAGTCGCTTCCGAAGGAAGCTTGATTCAACGCCGTGAAACCTCCGTAGGAAGCGGCATTGAACGCGCCCACTCGGGCAAAATCGTTGGCCGTGTTCTGAGCGAACTGGGCGGCCATCGCCATGAAGTTGATCGCAGCCATTCCGCCATCGGCTGGCGCGGAGGACATGGCAATGAACATCGAGGCCGACGGAATCACCATGTCGGGCTCAGTGCGGATGTTCTCCGTGCCGCCGCTCGTGCCGGTGTTGCCGCGGAACACGGTGTAGACGGGCCAGTACTCCGGCTCGGACTGGAACAGTTCGGCCTGACCGACGACCGAGAAATCGTCCAGGCTGACGGCCGTGACGCTGGTTTCGGAGATGGCATAGAGCACGTTGTCGATGCGCACCGTGCGGAAGATCGACTCGCCGGTGCGGATCTCGCCGAGCGACTGGATACCGCTGGCATCGACGTGCAGCACTTCCAGAAGTTGCTCGAAGTGGTATTCGATCGTGCCGTCTTCGTTCGTGTCAGAGCCGAAGCTGGAGACCGGCAGCACCAGCAAGCCGTCCTCGGCCGAATACAACAAGGCGTGATGATCGTACTGCGCGTCGGACGAGGACCACTGGGAGGTCTCTTCCAAAAACTGCCGAGCGATCTGCGTCAGATTCGTGCCATCGCTGACGTCAAACAGCGAAGCGTGCAGGCGCGTGTTCCACGTTCCCTCCTCACGTTCCTGGCCGATGCCCAGCAGCAAACCTTCGCCGACCGATTGCAGGTAGTTCGAGAAGCCGGGGATGACGAGTTCCCCTTGCAGCGTCGGGTTCGCGGGATCGCTCAGGTCGATGGCGAACAGCGGATCGGTCTGCAAGAACGTGACGAGGTAAGCCATGTCGCCGATGAACCGCGCCGCGTAAAGCTGCTCGCCCGGAGCCAGTCCGGTCAGGCTGCCGACTTCATCGAGCGTGTCACCCTCGGTGTCGAGCACATACACGCCGTTGTCGTTCTGAGTCGTCCAGGTTCCGTTGCTCCAGTCGATGTTTTCCGCCGTCGGATCATTCGCGACCCAATGCTGTGCCCAAGTGTGAGTCGCGAGGTGCAGATAGCCGTCCTGCTCATTCATCGCGAATTGGTTGAACAACACGCCGGGGACCACTCCGCAGGCTTGCCACGTCACGTTCGTGCCATCGACCGTGAAACGGTCGATGCGCGTGTCGCTCGAAGAACCCGATTGATCGTAGTGGTATTCGGTCGTTGCCACATACAGCGCGTCGCGAGTCATGTAGACCGTGCTGCCATACGAGGTCATCAGGCCGGCGCTGCTCGCCACGTCGGAACCGGTCGAGGCATTTGCGGCGTCGATCGACACGATCGTCAACAGCGATTGTTGATTGTCGGACTGCGGACGAACGATGTTCTCCGCGCTGGTCAGCGGGCCGATGTCGGTTGTGCTTCCGTCCGCACCGACACTGAAAGCGTGCGGCAGCGACAAGCTCGTGAGCTGATCCCCCACGCGAGCGGCATAGTCGTCGAACGATTCATAGGTGCGATTCGCGATGATCGTCGGATTCCACCAACCCCAGCGAACCTGCTCGATCTCGATGAGCTTGACGTCATTTGAGGACTCTCCGTTGCTCTCCTCCGAGACAGCGACGATGACCGACGTCTCGTGCTCGACAGGGTCCGTGATGAAAACTTCCGTCTCATCGGGAATCACCGGAGCGTCGGTGTAAAGCGGCGCTGGCAGATTGAACGAATTCTCCAGCACGACATAGACCGTGCCGTTGACCGCTCGCGCGTCGCGGAAGTCGCCATCGAGCGTCGTCTGACTGGCGATACTGGGTGCGCTCCGATCCGAGACATCAAACACCGTCACGGTCGTCTGCGGATTCCAGCGTCCCGGAACGAACGAACCCGCGAAGTCGGCGATACGGATCAGGGGCGAGATTCCACCGTACCAGCCGCCGCCATAACCCGACTGCGTGATGACGGTCAGCCGGTCGCCGGATAAGAACTCGCCGACGACGTTGCCCGACAAGGCCAGTTCCGAAACGGAACTCAATTGATCGGCGGTGTCGAAGATCGTCAGCCCGCCACCGCGAGCCACATAAATGAATCGCCCATCCGTTTCGACGAAGTCCGCTTCATCGACTCCAGATACCTGCGTGTTCGTGTCGGACGTCACCCGATTGCTGATCGAGGCCTGAGTCATTGGCGGGGGAGCATCCATGGCGATGGCATCCTCAACCGCCAGGTAGTCGATCCCGCGCCACCAATTGTTGTACTCGTATTGTGGAATCGTCTGGCCGAACAACCCGCCCCATTGTTGCTTCGCCAGGTTGAGTAAATAGTCGTGCAGTTCCGCCTCGCTGAAGTACGGCGACGGAGTGGCCAGTTCGCCATCCGCCGCTCCCAGCGAATAAAACATGACCTCGACTGGCTTGCCATCGACGGAAGAATTCGTGTCCTCGCCAGTCGGGCAGTCCAATTCCGAACCGTCCGTGCTGGCCGAGTCATCCAGATTGATGGGATCGGAGTTCTCCGTGGCATCATCCACGGGCATGGTTGCCATCACGCTCGAAAGGACGCAGCGCGGTTCCAGAACCTCCGCCATCCGCAGCGAGACGAACGAATCGTGACGTTGAGATCGAGCGAAGGCCGGGCGGCGCGAGTGTCGCATTTGTCGCAACCAATCGAGTTGAACCATGACGATCCTTTTTCCAATTCTGATTTCACGATTACCGTCCGATTGGCCCCCATCCTCGGCAAGGTCGGGGAAACTAACTGCGTCCGTTTTGAGCAGCAACCGCAGTAGAAGCCGAGCGGCCAAATTCGCCGATCTGCTCCACTGGTTTTCGGCCTTTGAGGCGCAGCAGCCTGAGCCGTTCGCCAACTTTGTGATCGACTGATGCCAATCGGCCAATCCCCTGGCTCGGTCAATTTGTTCTTCTCTGCGCTCTCCGCGACTCTGCGTTGCAATCGCAATTCCATAGCCGAAGAGCAACGCAGAGGCGCGGAGAGCGCAGAGATCGAAGACGGCGAGCCAATTCTGGGACAGAAACTTAACGGTCGGGCATCGCGGAATCGGCCGCCGGTTCCGACTTGGCAGGCGTTGCTGGCTTTGTCCCCGGCGAGATCAACATCTTCACCCCGACCAGCACGATGACAACCGCAAAGACGCGGGTCAGCGTGTCGTTGCCCAGCGACTTCACATAATCGGCGGCGAAAAAACTGACCAATGTGGCCGAGATCGATGTCAGCGCGAAGACGCGCCAATCCACCAGCTTGTTGATGATGTGCCGGCTGGTCGCGGCAATGGCCGTCGGCACGATGACCGCCATCGACGTCCCGGTCGCCAGCGTTTGATCGAAGCCGCTTATGAACATCACGAACGCGGGAACCATGATGATCCCACCACCGACACCACACAGCGCGGCAAGCAGTCCGCTCGCAGTGCCAATCAGAAGAGGGGTCACAAACCTTGGAGCCACCGCTGTCGCTTTCTGTCGTTCAGAAGACGAAGCGGTCAGCTTCACAACCGGCGTTTCGGATTGTTGAGCCGATGCGGCGGCTGGTGGTGGGCGGCGGTTGGTTTCGGGAAAGGCCAGCATCTTCACGCCGATCACCAGGATCACGACGGCGAACAGCCGAGTCAGCGTTTCGTTGCCGAGCTTCTTGACATAGTCCGCCGCGAAGAAGCTCACTACCGTCGCGGAGGTGGCCGTCAGCGCGACGACCTCCCAATCCACGAAGTCGTTCCAGACATGCCGCACCGTCGCCGCGATCGCGGTCGGCACGATCACGGCCATCGACGTCGCGGTCGCCACTTTCTGGCTGACTTTCAGGAGAATCACAAACGCCGGCACCATGATGATCCCGCCACCCACTCCACACAGCGCGGCAAGCAGTCCGCTTGCGACACCGATGGCCAACGGAATTAGAAGGGGACCAAGCGATTTCATTGTGCAAGCAACACTTTCTGTTTCGGGAATTGGCCACAAAAAACACAAAGAATCACAAAAAGGAACTCGCTGACATTTTCAGGAACGGCAAACCTGATCCTCTTTGTGCCCTTTTGTGTTTTTTGTGGTCATCCCACAAGAACAACGTGCAATCACCGCGACAGCCATTGCACTGCGGCGTTCGCTTTCGCAGCGGCTTCACCGGTGAAGAGGGCTGGCATGTTGGCCCCCGCTGCTTTCGCACTGGCGGCGGTGAGGGACGGCAACTCTTTCTCGCCACTCAGCCAGACTTCGCTGCCGGCGGTCAGTGCCAGCAGACCGGGGACGTCGCCGTACTTCACGGCTCCGGGGAGGAACTGCGGATCGTCGAATTCGGTGAGCGATGCGAAACGGAAGCCAGCGGTGTCGATCGCGGTGCGGTCAATGGCTGGACCGGCGATTGCTTTCGCGGCGGCAGCCCACAGGCCGGCTCCGCCGAGTCCGACGACGTGAACCTTTTGGGCTCCGTGATCGTCGCCGCGTACGAAGCTGACCAGCGTCAGGATGTCGTGGACTCGCTGAGCAAACAGCGGGTGGTTGTAGCCGTAGGTGAAGCCGGCGAATTGGCGAGGCGTGTTGACCTTGCGATTCCGCAACGGTGTCGGCGTGCCAGCCGGAACCAATTCGCCGGTGCCGAAGACGTCTGGCGACGTAACGCTGAAGCCCGCGTCGAGCAACGTCTTCACCTCGTACTTCGGCGAGCCGTCCGCGTTGAACAGGCCCGACTTGCCGGACTCATCGACCCACACGACGACTTGCTTGTTCCACTTCTTCGGGTGCAGGAACACGATCGGCAACTCTTCCTGTTGCTTCTTCAGTCGCAGCACGTCGCCGAAGAAGAAGAACTCACCGCGATCTTCTTTCTTGATCTTCTCCCGCTCGATGCTTTTCGAGTCCGGCAGTTCGCGGCCGATGAGAACCTTCCAACCGGTGCCGATGACGTCGCGGAACTTCGTCAGCGAGTTCGCATCGGTCGACACCAGCGCGGCGAGTTGCTTCGCGTCGTCATCGGCCAGCGTCTTCGTCAGCGAGCGCTCGAAATCGTCGCCGCTGGGTGGCTTTGGGTGCTGGTCGTCCCAGACGGTCAGTTCGGCGATCGACAGCGGTTGGAAATCTCCCTCGACAATCGGGTCTTTGTCTCCGAGCTTTAGATGCTTGTTGAACCACGAATACATCGCCGCTCGGCTGGGCTGGTTGTAGTTGTGCGGGAAGTGCAGATAGGCCGTCGCTTTGACGTTGTCCTTCGCGCCAAGCATCTCGTAAAGCTTGTTCAACTCCGGCATTCCCTTGGTCATGATCTCTTTGGTCCAGTCGTCAGCCGCGACCATGCCCAGGGGCTTAGGTGCGAACAGGCCGGCGAGCTCGATGTTCCCCGTGCCGACTCGCAGCAGCGAGCAGTTCTCGCAGGTGCAGCCTCCCTGCATTCCGGTCGAAACCATCACCGCCGGGTACTGCACGGTGACGCGCGGATCAATCGCCGACAGGATGAAAGTCTGAGTCCCACCGCCGCTGGCTCCGGTCACGCCGATGCGGTTCGGATCGACGTCCTTCATGCTGAGCATGAAATCGAGAGCTGCGATCGAGTCCAGCGTTTGCAGACCCATGACACTCTGCAATCGCGCTTCGGCCTGAGCACTGTAGAAGCCCCATGAGTTCGCCTTTTCCATCTCCGGGCGTCGCTCCGAATAGCGATGCACGAGAGCGTGGCTGAGTTGTGTGCTGTCGGCGTTGCCGATCATGTCGTAATGAAACACAACGCAGCCCATCCGCGCGAGCTGCACGCACCGCGCCTGCAACGGATACCGGCCGGAGTGCTCGAATCGCTCGGCCCCGACGACGATCTGCTGTCGCACCGCCGCCTCGCCGGCATCGTAGAACCGCCCGTTGTTCCAGTGCCCGTGAGGACACAGCACTCCCGCGAACGGTCCCTTCTTCCCCTTCGGCTTGAACAGGCTGCCGGTCACGAAGAAGCCGGGAGCACTCTCGAAGTAAACGCGTTCGACGGTGAAGTCGTCGCGTTCCACTTTGCCGTGAATGACCGGCTTAAGCGGTCCCTTCGTCGGCATCGGCCACAAGCCCTGCGAGACCAGTACTTGCTTGCGCACATAGTCCGCTCGCTTGGCCCACTCTTCTTTTGTGGCGGGCACCTCTAGCGGGAAGTAACCGTTGAGGTCTTTCAAATTGCCGAGCCGCTTGTCCGCAGGCACTCGGCCATCGGGCAAGACCTTCACATCGGCAACGGCCAGCGAACTGACACAGCACACCACAAACGCAAGCAGCAGGCGGGTCATGGCAGGATCTCCTTCAACATCGGTGGGACGCGGTTGCTTCCGCGCAATCGCGGAGGAGCGGGATTGGAAGTGACTCGTTGCGAGAACTCAATCAACCACGATCGACAAGTCTGACCTCAGCGGCAGGATTGGCAAAAACATGAAGTGCAAAAAGATGTCACAACTCACGCTCCTGTCGCGGTTGCCCATCTTTTTGCCGATCATTGTTTGCCAATCCTCCGAACCGGATCGCATTCTACGAAACGCTTCGTTGACATCTACGAACTTGTTCGTAATAGTGCCGCCCGAATTTAGAGTGCGGGGATTCATCCCCGCTTTCACCGTCTCGTTCTACTGTTTCGCGAACACAGCGTCTCCGCTGCAAAAGGGAAAGCGGTGATGAATCCCCGCACTCCAAAAGGCAGGCGAACATGCCCAAGCCTGAGCTACCACGGCCGACGGAGGCGGAGCTTGCGATCCTGCGAGTTCTCTGGGAGCGCGGGCCCAGCACCGTGCGTGAAGTTACCGACGTGCTGCAAGAAGAGCGCGGCACCGGATACACGACCGCGCTGAAGTTGCTGCAAATTATGACCGAGAAGGGGCTCGTCCAGCGCGACGAAACTTCGCGAGCACATGCCTATGAGGCGGTCGCCTCGGCCGAGAGGACGCAGAGGCAGCTCGTCAGCGATCTGTTGGATCGAGCGTTTGGTGGCTCGGCTCGGCAGTTGGTGCTGCAAGCGTTGTCGGCCAAGCGTGCGTCCCGCGATGAACTGGCGGAGATTCGCAGCTTGTTGGATGAGTTCGAGAAGAAGGCGAAGTGATCGTCGTAGGATGGGCACTCTTGCCCGTCCCGTTCGGCGTTTGAAAGTAGACGGGCAGGAGTGCCCATCCTGCGAAGCCCTTGCGGAGACCGATCATGTTGAGTCTTGCGATCGAAGTTCTCGGTTGGACGCTGCTGCACTTTGTGTGGCAAGGAGCGGTTGTCGGAGTGCTCGCGGCGGCGATGCTTCTGGCGCTGCGGCATCGGTCTGCGAACGCTCGCTATTTGACCGCCGTGTCCGCACTGGGTCTGATGCTGTTGCTGTCACTCGGCACGATCGCTTGGATCGAACCGTTGCCTCCCGTCGGCGAGGTCTCTCCGATTTTCAATACGGTCTCTACGATCGAGATACCACGCACACGGGACGACCGCGCGCTCGCGCTGGACGAACCGCCAATCAAGGTCGAACGCATCGGCATCGACTTCGAGAATCCGCCGCCGGCCGATGCGGTGCCGCTGATCCCGGTTTCTGACACGGGAAAAACGATCCTTGAAGACCTGGCCGAGCAGCGATCGGCTTCGAGTCATTCCTCAAGCCGTTCATCCCGTGGGCCGTTGCGGTGTGGCTGATCGGTGTCGGCGTTCTCTCGCTCCGCTTGTTCGCGAGTTGGCTGAGCGTATTGCGATTGCGTCGGCGAGCTACTCAGCCGGCGAGTGCGGATTGGCAGGCGATGCTTGGCCGAGCGGTTGCGGGTCACTCGGCAAGTGAAGCTGGTCGAGTCGGCGTTGGTGGAAGTCCCCGCGGTGATCGGCTGGCTGAGACCGGTCATTCTGCTGCCGGCCAGCGCGATGACGGGGCTGACGACCGAGCAACTCGAAGCCTTGCTCGCTCATGTGCGGCGGCATGACTATCTCATCAACTTGTTGCAGACGGTGGTCGAGACGTTGCTGTTCTATCACCCGGCGGTCTGGTGGGTCTCGCACCGGATTCGTGTCGAGCGCGAGCACTGCTGCGACGATCTCGCGGCGGGTGTCTGCGGCGATCGGCTGAGCTATGCGCAAGCGCTGGTTGCGATGGAGGAACTGCGTGCTCCGAAAATCGGCTTGGCGATGTCTTCGAGCGGCGGCAGTTTGCTGACCAGGGTCGCTCGGCTAATCGATGAGACCGAACAACAGCGTCGTCCCACTGGATTGTTCCCGATCCTGCTGTCATTGGTGTCGCTGACAATGGCCGGAGCGCTCGGCGCGGGTCTCCTGACCCCGCCGCAAAAGCCGACCGAAGGTCTCCCGAACGACGCGTCTTCCGCAACAGCGGAGCCAGCCGACACGAACGAGTAGACCTTCGGTCCAACTCAGCGGCGGGGTCAGGAGACCCGCGCCGAGCGCGCGGTCGAGGTTGATCCGGAGATGAAAAAGATTCTGGCCATGTGCATTCGCGATGCAGCGGCGGCATTGGCGAATGGGCGGTTGGAGTTGGCCGTGGAGCAAGAAAACTTCCTCAAGCCGAGCGCTGACAAACCGGATGGCGAAATCGCCACTTCAACGGCGACCTCGCGGTGGATTGGCGAGGGACCGAAATGGCGTGTCGATTACGACGGGCGGATGCTGCGGTCTGTCGAGAATCGAGTCGTCAACGAGTAGCTGCCACTGCAATGGACCGCCGGGTTCGATGGACAGCAACACTACCAATGGGATCGAGCCAACCAGCAAATCGAACTCGGCCGTGAATTCGCGGTGGCGTTGCAGCACTCGCCAGCTCGGTTGTTCTTAGGCTTCACGGTGGCGGATTTCGAGATGCTGCTGGCGACTCCGAAAACCAAAACGTCGGCGATCACGCATCAGGGTTTGCAGTGCATCCAAGTCGACGCCGAGCTTGTGGTGCAATCCAAGACGCAGCGGTTTGTCTTCATCCTCTGCCCTGAGTATGGCTACCTCCCGTTGGAGAATCGCTTCTTTTCCGACGACCAATTCGTCCGCGAGACAGAGTTCTCCGACTTCTATGAACCGCGAGCGGGAGTCTGGGCCGCTCGAAAGATCCAGATCAAAAGTGCGGACCCCGAAAACCCAAACATGGAGAAGCCGCTTGAGCGCATCACCCACATCGTGAAACGCCTCGACTTGGACGAGACCGCGAAGCTTCAGGCCGACGAATTCCAAGTTGATCCTCCGGAAGGCACCAAGCGAATTGAACCTGGCAAATCTGGAGACCTGCGGTCCAGCGAAGCGGCGGGGTCGGGAGACCCACGCCGAGCGCAGCTCGACGCTCAACTCAAGGGGCAAATTCGTTGGATCGAAAAAACGCAGGGCGTGGTCTGGATCAACCTCGGACAAACCGATGGCGTCGCTCGGACGATGCGGTTCCAAGTTCGCGAGAAGGCCGATCCGAAGAGCGGCAATCAGCCACAAGCGGTCAAAGGAACGATTGAGGTTTCGCGCATCGTTGACGGCCACACGTCAGAGGCTCGCATCATTCTCGACGATCAAAACAATGCTCTGGCGAAAGGGGATGAGATCGTTCAACTCTTTGAAACCACACAACCAAACGACAAGCCGAATGAAGAACAACGAAAACTGCCACCGTCGAAAGGCGAAATCTACGACGCCGCACGCCCCGGTATTGATCGCCTAAGGCCGAAACAAGGGAGCGTGAGCGGAGCGATCAGCGGCAATCGCCGAGGGCTCGATCCTGCGCTCGGCGAGGGTCTCCCGACCCCGCCGGACAAGCCGACCGAAGGTCTCCCAAACGACGCGCAGCAGGCACCAACGAAAACAAACGACACGAACGAGGAGACCTCCGGTCCAACCCTGCGGCGGGGTCAGGAGACCCGCGCCGAGCGCGAACGCGATCCAAAAAAGGCTCGACCAGTTCACCGGCCGAGTACGGCTCAAGACGGAGAAGTCTCTGCCGGATTTGGAGAAGGTGATCGTCCCGGCGGGCAAGGTGTTGGATGAGTCGTTGGTGTTCTCGAAGGACGGCGGCTTGGCGAATGTGTTCGTGTACTTGCAGAAGCCAACCTTCCCGATCGAACCGCCGCCGAGCAACTCGCCTCCGAAACCGTTCATCCTGATTGCGGAGGGAGAACGGTTCTGGCCTCACGTCGCGTTCGTGCGAGTTGGTCGGCCGGTCGTGTTTGAGAATCGGAAAACTGAGCCGGTCAACTTTCGTATGGCTCCGTTGAAAAACGTCTCCTTCAACGTCCTCGTGAAAGTGGAGGACCACGTCAACACGCAGGCGTTTCGACATCCAGAGAACATCCCGTTTGCCATTAGGTCCGACATTCATCCGTGGATGCAGGCGTATGTGCTGACGCTCGATCATCCCTTCGCCGCCGTGACCGACGAAGAGGGCCGCTTCACCCTCAACGGCCTCCCGCCGGGAGACCACGAGTTCCGAGTCTGGCACGAACGAGCCGGCTACTTGGAGAAGAAGCTGCCCGTCACGATCAAACTGGGCGAAGGTTCGCGATCGGAATTGGAATACACACCGAATCGCCTCAAACTCACCGAAGACGACGTCTTGGCCTGGGGCAATCGGTTACTCGACGCAACGCGGATTCCCCGAGCGATTGTGCCTCGACCGGCGGTGCAACAACCAAAGGCTGATGATGCTCAAGCCACGGTGCCACAGGGAGCGAACGAGTCTCTCCCGAAAGGCTCAGGCGAGCGGGGCGGCGTCAGCCCCCCGGTTCCGTCGAAGGCCGACACGGAATCCACGCCGAACAAC
>SXKJ01000211.1 GCA_005778115.1 Planctomyces sp.
TCCGGGATCGGATCATTCCGCCGCACAGTCTTCCCTTCCCAGACCGCTTCGTCCGTGTCGCGATCGTAGGTGAGCACGCGATGCTGGCTTCCCTTGGCCGGCGGGAGGTCGATCTTCGGCAACCAGCGGCGATGCTCGGCGATGACCGCAGAGTGCTCCGGCTTTGCTGCGAGGTTCGTCCATTCGTGCGGGTCGGCTTTCAAGTCGTAGAGTTCCTCGCTGCAGTCGGCGTATCGAATGTAGCGCCAGCGTTCGCTGCGGATGCCGTGATTGCCTTGGTTGTGCGACGTGATCGCTGGCCGCTCACGCTTGGCGTTCGCATCTTTGAGTTGTGGTAACAGACTGAGACCTTCGAGATCGGTGCGACTCGTCAGACCGCAAAGATCAATCAGCGTCGGAAAGATGTCGAGCAGTTCCGCCGGTTGAGTACATCGTCCGCCGCGACTCACCCCCGGCCCAGCGAAGATCAGTGGCACTCGCGTGCCGCGATCCCAGAGCGTGTTCTTGCCAGTGATCCCCTTCTCGCCGAGATGCCAGCCATGATCGCCCCACAGCACAACGATCGTGTTCTCGGCCAGTCCCGCTTCATCGAGTGCCTGCATGATGCGACCCACCTGAGCATCGACGAAGCTCGTACAGGCAAGATAAGAGCGAACCAGATTCCGCCATTGCTGGTTCTCCTGAACCCACCTCAGTCGCGGCTCCGGAAGATTCCAATGCAGATACCACGAGAAGCGTGGCGTGTCGTCTCGGTCCCCCGCTTTCACAATCGGCAGCACGCTGTCGTCGTCGGGATAAAGATCAAACCACTTCTGTGTGGCGTAACACGGGACGTGTGGCAAAAAGAATCCGGCCGCAAGAAAGAACGGCTGCCCCTTTGGCGCGGACTGGATTTGCTCGACCGCCCAACTCGCGACCTGATAGTCCCCTTTGTCTTCATCCCGATGCGGGAAAACGCCCCAGTCCATCAGCGGATGATTGCCCATTGGTGCGGGCGGGATGAGCTTCTTCTCCGGCTTCGCTCCGATGCCTCCCGCCGAACCCCAGACATCGAACTCCTTCGCCCGCTGCTGAGGCCCGCCAACTCCACCGTGATGAATCTTGCCGGCCGTCAGCGTCCGATAGCCATGCGCTTTGAAGTGCTGCGGCAAAGTGACTCGGTCCTTCCACTCTTCCAGCGTCCGAAACCACGGAGCCAATCCGTAAACGCCCGTCGTCGTCGGCCGCAGACTGAGCATCAAGCTCGTACGCGAAGGATTACACAGCGGAGCCTGACAATGTGCATTGAGGAACAACGTTCCGCGCTGAGCCAACCGGTCGATATGCGGCGTCTTCGCCAGCGGATGCCCCCCCATCGAGCCGATCCAATCGTTCTGATCGTCGATCGCGATGAATACGACATTGGACTTCTCGGCGGCGGCGGACGTGCCGGCGATGAGGATGAGAATCAGTGCGAGTCGTTGCATGACAAACCCCAGTGTTGATGTTGCATCATTCGCGATGACGTCCAGGCAAGCGGGAAATCGTCATCGCAGCGCGCATCACAATTAGCACGACGCGCAAGCGAGTGATCTCAGTGCATACCACTCGCTTGCGCGTCGTGCTAACTGCCGCCCAAGAATAATCTCTGCTAGACATTCTTCGGTGCCGCCCAGTGGTCGCGATAGGGACGGCGGACGAGCGTGTTGGCTTCCTCATCGCCGATAAACAATTCCTTCTGCGGATCGAAGGTCAGCGAGCGACCCAACCGAGTCGCGATGTTGCCGAGGTGACACAGCGACGTCGAAAGGTGCCCGGTCAGCGCGTCGGCGTTGAGCTTCGCTCCGGTGCGAATCGCGTCACAAAAGTTTTGCACGTGAGCGACGTCGTTCTGAGCCTCCGGTTTCACCGAAACCGGGACCGGTTGATTGCGGTCGGACAAGACTTCGAGCTTCCCTCGGCGGCTGAGATACATCTGCCCTTTGGTGCCGTAGAACTCGGCTCCGCTGTCGGTGTTGTGCGGATAGTTCGAGGACCAGAGCCGCTGCTCGTAGATGAACAGCTTGCGGTTGCCCGGCTGACCGTCGCCGGGGTACTCGAACGTGACTTGCTGCGTATCGGGAAACTCCTGGTCGTCGTCGTGGATGAACTTGCCACCGAGCGCAGCCACCTTTGTCGGATGCGTGTCGACTCCCAACCCCCATCGCGTGTAGTCGATGTCATGCACGCCATCGTTTCCCATGTCGCCGGTCCCGAAGTGATACCACCAGGTCCACCGGTTGTGGACGCGATTGGTGCGATAGGGAATCATCGTCGCCGGCCCGACCCAGTTGTCGTAATCAAACCCGGCCGGCGGAGCGGTGTCTTGTCCGCGTCCAATCGAGCCACGGCGTTGGATGTTCCAGCACTTGGCGACCATCACGTTGCCGATGATCCCGTCGCGCAACAGCTTCACCGCCTCAATCATCATCGACGTGCTGCGACTCTGCGTCCCATGCTGCACCAGCGTCTTGTTGCGAGCCGCCGCATCCACCAGCAATCGCCCTTCACGAATGTTGTGCGAGATCGGCTTCTCGACATAGACGTGCTTGCCAGCATCGCAGGCCACGATCGCGGCGATCGAGTGCCAATGATCTGGCGTCGCGATCACGACCGCGTCAACGGATTTGTCGTCGAGCATCCGTCGCAGATCAGTGACCGCTCGGTTCGACGGAAGGTCGAACGATTTCGCGGCCGCCGCTCGGCGGTTGTCATCGACGTCGCTGACGTAAGCAACCTCGACGTTCGCCGTCTTGCGAAACAGCCCTGCGTCGTGATTGCCACGCCCTCCGCAACCGATCAAGCCGACGACCAGTTTGTCATTCGCACTCTTCGGTGCCGCTTGCACCGTGCCGATCGCGGATGCAGCTAATAAACCGGCAGAGGTCAGTTCCAAAAACTCACGACGGTCATGAAGTGTGCTCATGGCTGGACTCCCGTAGCACAGGCGGCTCGCCTGTGATTTGGTTCTGAGGGTATTTCACAATCAAACAATCTCAGTCGCAGGAGCGACTTAGCTACGTAGGCGAGTCGCTCGTGCGATTCGCATTCGAAACGTCTTTCGGGGTTCATTCTGTCGGGCCGTTTTAGAAAAGAAGCAGGCGAGCCGCCTGCTCTACGGCTTGCACACATCCAAACAGACAATCTCCTTCTCATCGCGCAGAAACAACCGCCCGTTCGACAGTGCCGGTGCCTGCCGAGTCGAACCCAACACCGTCGCGCGGCTGAGTTCTTCATAGCGTTCGGGGGTCGCACGCACGAGCACCAGTTCCCCTTTCATCGTCGAGATGAACAACTTCCCGTCCGCGGCGATCAGGTTCCCTTTGCCGAATCGAGCTTGTTGCCACTTCCGTTCTCCGGTTGCCGCGTCGATGCAGGTGAGATGCGTGATCGGCCCCGCTCCACCGACGTTGTCCATGCCGTAGAGAAAACCGTGCAACAGCATAGAGGTTTGCCACTCGTTGCGAAGCACGCTCTTGGTGCCAAAGGACGACCAGACTTCGCCGATCTCAAACGTCTCCGCCTTTGGCTTCAAACTGAGCAACACGCTGCCGTGATCCTCGCCCGATGAGAGAAAGACGTTCCCTTTGATCTCCAGCGGTGTGGTGATGTTGCACTCAAAATTCGTCTTGAACGGATACCGCCACAGCAGCGTCCCCTTCGCGGGATCAATACCCAGCGCCGAGCTCCCCGTAAACGCGACGACTTGCTCGCGACCTCCGACGTTCAATAGTGCAGGAGACGAATACCCTGGCGGATCTTTGCCAGCGGTCCAAACTTGCTTCCCCGACTTCGTCTCAAACGCCACGAGCGTTCCCTTCGCGGCACCGGTCGTGACGATGACCTGATTCCCCACCACCAGCGGCGAGCAAGCCATGCCGTACTCGGCTTCTTTGCCGGAGAGTTCCTTCAAAACGTTATGCGACCAGAGTTGCTTGCCGTCCTGAAAGGCGTGCGCCGACAAGCTCCCTTCGCCGGTGAAGACGAACACATAATCCCCAGCGATGGTCGGCGTCGCGCGCGGACCGTTCCCCATCGCATTGAGATATTCCGGAGCCAATGACGTTTTCCAGATCGACTCACCCGACGTCGCGTCTAGCGAGATCAACCATTGCTCCCCTTTGCGCTGCACTAGCGTCAGCACTCGGCCACGGCTAATGGCCAACCCCGACATGCCCACTCCACCTGGCACGCGCCACACTTCTTTCGGCCCGTCTTCGGGGAAACGATCGAGCAACCCCATCTCAGACGACAGACCATTCCGCTGCGGGCCGAGGATCTGCGGCCATTCCCCCTTCGCGTCCGTTTGCGCTGTAATTGGTTTGGCAGCGATCGTCACCGCGAACGCGATGACGACTCCCAACAGAATCCTCATTCGATCGCCCAGCAGAGCGCGCGTGACTGACATGACTCCTCCTCGGTATGGCGTGGTTCGGGTGCATCGCGATTCCATCCATGAAACGCGGGTGGCACTTTACCGAACCGAGAGAGAATTTCCGCCTGTCGCTCAAAATGTTTCCAAGCCACCGACAAAGCGCAAACGTTCCTCACGAGACTCACCCGAATCGTCGGCGCGGTTGCACGCTTCAAAACTTCTCCAATCCTCGGTCTCTTTGAGCGTTCGCCTCGCTAATGCTTCGGGTTCGCAGGCTGCATTACCGATTCCGATTCCACGCCAACGCCAGCGGAGCGGTTGCCAAGGGCGCCACCACCAAAGAGGCGGCGCAGACAGCCAGCACGCCCAGCGCCAGTGGTCGGGCAGGATGCAGCGTCCAATCGAGTACGATCAATCCGCTGAGCACTACCTAAACGCTCAACGCACCGGCGACGATTGGCGTGCCGATCAATCCACGACGACGCGCCGCGACGAACGCCCAGGCCGTTCCTAGCGCGAGCATCACGCCAATTGCCAACCAGAATCCGCGTTCGAATGGCAGTCGAGACTCTCTGGGGAGCGCGTATTTGGAAAACATCGTGCTTCCCAACGCGATCGCGAAGCCGCCAACGATGATTTGAACCAGCAACAGAGTGCGACCGGTCATCGCCACCGATGCAAACACCGACACGACGGTCCAGCAACCCAACAACGTCACCGGGAAATACCACCATCCTAGGTTTCGCAGAAGCTCCACATCTGGAATACCTCCGCTCGCAAAGAGAATCCCCGAAAGCAACACAAACGGCACCGCCCAAATTCCCCACGCGAGCAAGACGCTCTTCGCCAAGACTTTGAGAAGCACTCGCGACATCTCCGGGTTGGTCAGCGGACGGGTTGCGAGGAAATGTCCCATCTCAAACGCCGAGTCGCTGGAGCCGAAGTTGCCCAGCAGAAAACCGATGAACCCAATCGCCGACAGCATCCCTCCGCCACCAACGAACGCCTCGAACAACTGGGTCCGATCGCGAATGGAGATCGACCAGATGATCAACCCGCTCGTCATTCCGAACACAACGACTGCGGGCAAAGCCCAGCCTTTGTTACGCCACTCGAACCAGAACTGGGCCTCGGCAGGTGTTGCAAAACGAGACCCGTTGTAAGCAGGCGGATCGAATACCCGCACGAACCAGGCGATGATCCCCAGTGACGGCAGCGGCTCACCACAGCGACGCCGCGCGACTCCCACGACCGCCACCAAATACGAGAGCCCCACGCTCAGCATCAAGACTTCGACGGGAGTCACCTCGATCCACAGATGAATTGGCATGGAAAACGTCGGACCGAATCGGGATTTGAACCACAGTCCAAAGCCAATCCCGACGGCACCGAATGCAAACGGTGACCACGCCGATTTGTCCGTCGTCCACAACGCCGCCTGAATCCCCGCAACCCCCACCGCCGCGACCAACGCGGGCCCCCATAACGGCCAGCCGAGATCGAATAACGCATTCAAGCATGCAGTGCTCGCGACACTTTCGAGGATCATGAGCACCATCCCCAGCAGCATCTGCCATCCCACCATCGCCGGCGTGGAGATCGGCAGAGCAAACAGACGCGAGGGCTGCCCCGGCGTATCCATCAACGACATCCCGAAGATAAACATATTCATCTGCACCAGCACGAGGTGCATCGCCAACATACTGGGATCCGTGGAATCGACCCTGCCATCGAGTCGCAGTGCACTGAGGAGAAACAAGGGCATCGCATTCGCCCCCACTGCGAAGGTCAGCAGGCTCCAACGCCCGCCGACCAACATCTCCCAAGTGATCGCCACGGGAACGGATCGCATAATGCAGGCTCCATCTTCCAGTGAATTCAGGCGAGCGGGGCGGCGTCAGCCCCCCGGTGATCTCGATGTGGCCGTAGCAACCGGGGGGCTGACGCCGCCCCGCTCGCCTATGTAAATGAACTAACTCAAAATCCGCGACACAAAAATCTCATCTAGCGTCAGCGCGTCGTCACCCACGACGGTCGCTCCGATCGCTTCGGCCGCGCGGCGCAACTGACTGCTTTCGCTGCTGCAGATGTAACTCCACTCGGCCCCCTGCCCTTCAAACGAGAGCGCTCCCACCAGCGACGGCGGCCGGTCGAGCGACTGGCCGAAACGCAACGTCATCCGGCGATGCGTCTCCATAATCTCATCCATCGGCGCGGTGAGCAGGATTCGCCCCTGATGAATGATCGCGACTCGATCCGCGACCCGCTCGACTTCATCCAGCAGATGCGACGAAAACAAAACGGTCCGCCCTTCATCCGCGATCGTGCGGATGATCGCGCCCAAAATGTCGCGACGCACGACCGGATCAAGTCCCGACGACGGCTCATCCAACACGAGCAGTTCCGGACGATGAGCCAGCGCGACGAGCAATCCCGCTCGTGCCCGCTGCCCGCGCGACAGATTCTTGATCCGCGTTTTGCCATCGAGATCAAACGCCTCGCGCAGTTCTTCCGCGTAGGCTTCGTCCCAGTTCGGAAAGAACGCTTGCGTGTAGCGCATCAATTCGCAGACGCGCATCCAATTCGGCAGGTCGCGGTCTTCCGACAGATAGCCGATGCGGCCCAGCGTGCCGACCGGGTTCTGCACCGGATCGAGACCAAACACCTGCACGCTTCCCGATTGGGCCTTGAGCATTCCGAGAATGTGTTTGATGAGCGTTGTCTTGCCGGCCCCGTTGCCGCCGATCAAACCGAACACGCCGCCGCGCGGGACCGTTAGCGAGAGGTCATCCAGCGCCGTCTTGTTGCCAAACTGCCGCGTGCCCCGGCGAATCTCCACGATCGGCGGGGCGGAAGAGGGAAATGGTTCGTGCATGAGATCACTTCTCGTTGCGGGTGGATTGCATCGCCGCGTGGCGTTGTTGAACAAGCTTGACGACATCGTCCACAGCCACGCCCATGTGCTGAGCCTCGGCCAGCAGCGCGTCGATCCGATCGGTGAGAATCTTGACTCGTTCGCGCCGAGCCAGCGGGGAACCTTGGTCGGACACATAAGTCCCCGCTGTGCGGCGCTTCTCGACAATGCCGGCCAACTCCAGTTCGCGGTACGCGCGAGCCACCGTGTTGGGGTTCACGATCAACTTCTCGGCCAGCACGCGAATCGCCGGCAACTCCTCACCTGCCGCTAAACGGCCGGACGAGACCAGGTATTTGATCTGGTTGACGATCTGCTGGTAGATCGGCACGCCGTCATGAGGCGAGATATGAATCTGCATGGTCCGCTTCCGCCGCTGTGGAACTCGCACACTTGTGTTAATTTAGTAATACAGGTCAGGCGATGGCCCGTCAAGCGATCATCGACGGTGTCCGCCCCCATCGACCTCGCCTCATTGGTATCTACACAACTATCCGCACTTGAGGATGGGGAATGGTAACGAGACGTCACGAACGAGTTGTTTGAGGTCACTGAGATCATGGTGTTCGAGATATTCCAGCATCGTCAACACAACGCACAGTCCGGCCA
>SXKJ01000212.1 GCA_005778115.1 Planctomyces sp.
CAACGAACCGACGGCGGCCGCGCTGGCGTATGGGCTTGAGAAAAAGAAGGACGAAAAGATTTGCGTGTTCGATCTCGGCGGCGGCACGTTCGACGTGTCGATCCTGGAGGTCAGCAATGAGCTGGTCGAAGTGCTCAGCACCAGTGGCGACACGCACCTGGGTGGCGACGACTTCGACGAAGAGTTGATCAACTTCATTGCCGCGAAGTTCAAAACAGAGAACGGAATCGATCTCCGCAAAGACCCGATGGCCTTGCAGCGTCTGCGTGAAGCGGCCGAGAAGGCGAAGAAGGAGCTTTCCTCGCTGCAAAACTCGGAGATCAATCTGCCGTTCATCACCGCCGACGCCAGCGGAGCGAAGCACCTGCAACTCTCGGTCACGCGGTCGGAGTTCGAGAAGATGGTCGATCACCTCATCGAACGCTGCCGAGGCCCGGTTGAGAACGCGTTGAAGGATGCCAAGCTCAAGCCACCGGACATCGACGAAGTCGTGCTGGTCGGCGGTTCGACTCGCGTTCCGAAAGTTCAAGACTTCGTCAAGAAGATCTTCCAAGGCAAAGAGCCACACAAAGGAGTGAATCCGGACGAGGTCGTTTCGATCGGAGCCGCGATTCAGGGCGGGATCATCACCGGTGAAGTCACCGACGTCGTGCTGATGGATGTGACGCCGCTCTCTCTGGGCATCGAAACCGAGGGTGGCGTGATGACGGCGCTCGTTGAGCGTAACACCACGATCCCGACGACGAAGAAGGAAACCTTCTCGACGGCCGCCGATAATCAGCGAGCGGTGACGGTCAGTGTCTACCAAGGCGAGCGGCCGATGGCTCGCGACAACCGATTGCTCAGCCAGTTCAACCTCGAAGATATCCCGGCCGCACCGCGCGGAGTTCCCAAGGTTGAGGTTGCGTTCGACATCGACGTCAACGGCATCCTCAAGGTCTCGGCGAAGGATCTCGGCACGGGCAAGGAGCATTCGGTCCGCATCGAGAACTCCAGCGGTCTGTCCAAGGAAGAAATTGAGAAGATGCGGAAGGACGCGGACGCTCACGCCGACGAAGACAAGAAGGCCAAAACGTTGGCAGAAGCTAAGAACAAAGGTTCGATGCTGGCCTATGAAGCAGAGAAGCAACTCAAGCAGAGCGGCGACAAACTGGACCCGGCGTCGAAGGGGGCAATCGAATCTTCGGTCAGCAAGCTGAACGAGGTGCTGAAGACCGAGGACGCCGATCAGATCAACGCCGCGACGGCGGCTCTCGAACAATCCCTGCACGCGATGGCCGAGCATCTCTATAAGAACACGGGAGCTCAGCCCGGAGCAGACGCGGCGGCTCAGGCCGCTGGCGGATCGAAGCCTGCCGGGGACGACAACGTCATCGATGCGGAGTTCGAGAAGAAGTAATCGCTCGCATTCAAAGCAAGCAACGCCCGGCCGTTCACGGAGGAATTGGCCGGGCGTTGTTGTTGATACGTCAGGGTCAGGCGGCTCGCTGCAAGCTTGCGGCTAATGGCTGAATTACTTGCCGTTGAACAACTGCCGTCTCTTCAAAGTGCCGAGCGACCGCGGCACGGAACGCGGCTCCAATTTCCGGCTGCCCGCGCCAGGATTTCATGAATCGCAGCCAGTCGCGATCTCGGCGATGCAGGAAGGTCACGTCGAACCAGTGACGCCAAGTGCTGTCGAGATTGATGAGCTTGAGTTGTCCTTGCGGTGTCACCAGGAAATTTGAGGCGTGCAGCGCCCCATGCACGATCCGCAGTTCACCGAGCGTGTGCCAGATGCGGGCGAATTGTCCGGCGAGGCGATCCAGTTCGAGCGAGTTGAGCTGCGTCTTCGCCAAGAACTCCGGCAGCGGAGTTCCCTCGACCTGTTCCGTCAGGACGAAAGACCGGAAGCGGAACGGGCCGAATCGATCCTCGACCATTGCCAGCGGCCGAGCGGTGTTGATTCCCGATCCGAGCATTTCACGGCCATAGGTCCAAGCACGACTGCCGCGAGTAAAGAGCAGCACTCGCGTGAGAGTGTGCAGGACGCCACGGAGATTGAATCGCTTCAGCAGTCCGACGGCAGACTTCACAAAGTGCCCATCAGATTGTGGGGCATGGACCGGCATGCGAGCGACCGCATTGTAATCATCGCGGCTCACCGCTTGGCCGGCTTCGAGGAACTCATCGGGATCTTCCCACAGCCGTTCGACCACTTGCGCCGCGAGCTGGTTATCAAAGACGAGCCTTCGGAACGGCGACTGTTTGACCGACACGTTCGGCCCGCGCAACTCAAAGTTCCACGGCCAGTCGATGTCGGGAATCCATTGAGCCAGTGCGCGTAACGGGGCGGCGATCACAGACCACACGGGATGAATCAGCTCATTGTGGATCATCGACAGGAAGTCGTTGATTCCCTCGACGAAGCGGTCCCACCAGATGGGTTTGATGTACTTGTGAAACAGAGCCTCGAGTTGCTCCATGATCCACAATGTCTCGCGATCGACCATGCGTGCTTCGACGTCGAAGTGCCACCACTCCGAGGATTCGTCCGCCCATTGCAGACGAACGTCGTCGGGCGGGTCGCCAGCGAAGCGGTCGCGGTGATGGATCGGCTCGCGATGCAGCAGCGGTTCTGAATTCGTCTGCGAATCAGTTTCGCTAACCGACTGCCGCAGGTGCAGAGCTTCATTGTTCGGGTGCGGGACAAACGCTGATGTCGTCTCGATCTGTGCGGCGAATGGGTCCACTGCTGCCGAGCGAGGTGTCGGCGGACGCAGATACATCGGCATGGAAGGAGTGGGGGTCTCGGCGGCTCTCGAAACAGACATGGGAATGATCTGTGCCAGATGAGTCGCGATGTCCTCGAATCCGGGAAGTTGCGTAGACGGGTCGTTCGTCGGTCGTTGAGGTTGAGGAGCAGTCATCACATACCTCGATTTGGAATTTGAAATCTGAGATTTGAAAGTTGAACGGGCTTACGCGGCACATCCGATGCGAGGCGACGCATTAGGCCAACGTCGGACGATCTCGGCGAAGACATCGTTGACCGTCAGTTCTCGCATGCAGCGATGGTGTTGCAGGGGACAAACTCGTTGCTGGCAGGGGCCGCAATCGACTGGCAGTTGCAGGTGGACCGCTTGCGGGTGAAACGTCTCGCTCCAGGCAATATGCGTGGGGCCGAAGAGTGTCAGCGTCGGCACATCGAACGCAGCGGCGAAGTGACGAGGTCCAGAATCGGTCGTGACCAGCAAGCTCGCGTGACGAATCGCGGCCTTCGTCAGGCCGATGCTGAGCGGTTCATTGGCCAGGCTGACGACTTGCGGATGTGCGACCTCGGCGACGATGCGTTGCGCCGTTGAGCGTTCGCCAGGGCCGCAGACGATCAAGACCGTTCGGCCAAGTTCAATCGCCAGCCGGCGAGCCAGTTCAGTGAAGTATTCTGTCGGCCAATCTTTCGCCGCACCGAAGGCGCCGCCCGTGTTGAGGGTGACGTAATCGGACGAATCCGCAGCCGGGTGTCGTTTCCAAAGGTCCGCGAGTTGATGTTCGTCGCGAGGCAACGTCGCCAGTTCCATCTTTCGCGACAGCGTGCGACAGCCGAGCTGCGCGACGAGTTGCAGATTCTCATCGAGCACCGGATGCGGAGTCACTTGCGATGGCGCGGGGATCGGATCGGTCAACAAAATGCCGCGGCCGTTGCGAGCATATCCGAGCGTTCGTTTTGCTCCGGAAGCCCACGCCCAGAAACCGGAGCGCAGCGAGTTCGGAAACAGGACGGCGAGATCGAATCGCTCGCGGCGTAAAGTCCGGCCAAAACCGAAGCCGCGATGGAACGGCGACTTCCCCTTCGGATCGTGAATCAGTACGCGGTCCACCAGTGTCGTCCCGGCCAGCACATCGGCGACATACGGACGCAGGATGCCGACGACTTCCGCGCCGACGAACTGATCTCGCAGCGCACGCAGGGCCGGAGTCGCCATTGCGACATCTCCGATCCAATTTGGGAGCCAAACGGCGAGTTTCATGGTAGGGGCTAGGGGGATTCGTACTAGTCGCTTGCCGCTAGTATCTATCCCCTCCTTATGCTGCATCACGCAGCGTGCGAATCTGCGAAACGATGCGAGTGGTGGAGACGTTGGGAACTTCGCTCAGCAGGCGAACTTCGCCGCCGTAGCTTTCGACAAACTCGCGGCCGACGATCGACGCCGTCGTGCCACCTTTGACGAGGATGTGCGGTTGCAACCGTTCCAGCAGTGCCATCGGCGTGTCTTCCTCGAACACAATCGCGTGATCGACGCACTCCAAGGCCGCGAGCATCATCGCTCGTTGCGACTGCGAGATGACCGGGCGATTCGGCCCTTTCAGGCGTCGCGTGCTGGCATCGCTGTTGAACGCCACGATCAGGCAATCGCCGAGCGTCGCGGCCTCTTGCAGATATTGAACATGTCCCGCGTGCAGTAGGTCGTAACAACCATTCGTGAAGACGACCTTCTGGCCAAGTTGCTTGCGAGCATCCACCATCCGAGCCAACTCATTGAGGTCGGTGATCTTCTCGTGAACTTTGCGAGACCCGCCCAGCAGGTCGCCGAGGATCTCCTGCCGAGTGATCGCTACGACGCCGATCCGTTCGACTTCGAGACCTCCCGCAACGTTCGCCAAGCGACACAAGTCCTGGGGCGAGAGTCCATCAGCCAGGCCAACGCCGATCATCGCCAAGACCATGTCACCGGCACCGGTGATGTCATAAACCTCGCGCTTGCGAGTCGGGAACAATTCCGCCGAGCCATCATTCAACGCCAGTGCGATTCCGTCTTTGTCGAGCGTCACAAACGCATTCGTGAGCTGCAGCGTCTCGACCAATTGCCGACCAGCGGCGAAAGCGTCCTCCGTCGAACGGACTTCGCGGCCGGTCGCCAGTTTGGTTTCCAACCGATTGGGGGTCACCGCCGTCGCACCGGTGTAGTCGGCATAGTTCGCCTTCGGTCCCGGATCGACCAGTACCGGAATCCCACGAGCCTTTGCGGCATCGATCACAGCTCGCAAAACGCGCGGCGTGCAGACACCCTTTGAGTAATCCGAAATCAAGACCGCCTGATGCCCATCGAGCCGAGCGAGGACTTGTGTCAGGAACTCGTCTTCAATTGCGGTGGGGAGTGCGTGACGGGACTCTCGATCGACGCGCAGGATTTGGTGCGGATGGCGGCTCTGAGCCTTGCCGATGAATCGCACCTTGACTGTTGTCGGTCGGGACTCGTCAACCAGCACCGTTGAGCAATCGACTCCGGCATTGGCGAGCGATGCCTGCAATTCTTCGCCGTCACTGTCGCGGCCGACCACGCCGGCGATCGTCACGTCGGCGTCGAGCCCGCGGATCATGTTCGCGACGTTGGCCGCGCCCCCCAGTCGCATCTCGTCCGATTCTTGGCGCAGTAGAATGACGGGAGCTTCCTGACTGACTCGTTCCGCCTCGCCCCAGACGTAGCGGTCGAGAATCAGGTCACCGATCACCAGCAATCGAGGATGCCCCAATTGCTGCATGACATCAATTAAGTGATACGACATCGTGGCCAGCCATCCTTTGCTGGGGCAGATTCAGTAGGTCAGGCATCAAATGCCTGGCTTTCAGTAGGTCAGGCTTTCCAGTCTGACTTGATGTGAAGTTTCCGCGCTGATTCTTCTCCGGCTCAGCCTAGAAAGGCTGACCTACGGAAATTGCCCAGCCTGACGCGGGGCGGGATGTTCTGTCTGACTCGAAAACGTGTCAATGGCGTTTCATCAGAGTTCGCGGAGAACCAAATGCGACGTCGCTGAGTGCGTGCCGCCAGTCACATGGTCCACCGCAACGCGATTTATCAACAGTGATGAGCGGCCCCAGTGAGTTGATTTGCCTTGCCGGAAACTTGAAGTTCCAAGGCCATGCCAACCTGACGCACTGCTTGAAAATCGCGAGAACTCAAGGATGAAACGGACAATTGACATGAAGGTTCCCCCCCCTCAATATCCAAAAGTTGAAGGTGCCGCTTGCCAGAGACGTTTCAAAACGCGTGGGCTTGAAAGCGTTCGCCCGCAATTGTTTGGGGGAGAGTTTTGCTTGTTCATGAAAAATCTGCTCGACAGACTGCTCTCCAAAGTACTCGGCCAACCGTTTTCGAGAATGTATTCCGATGCATACATTTTTGGATTGCTTCCAAAGCACCGCCAGCAGATCTGGTTGATTACAGCACCAAAGTCGGGGTCAACTTGGCTCTCAGTGATTCTTAAAAACTACTTAGGGTGGGATGCTCGAACCATTACGCCCGGCTTCGATCGCCGCGAGCAAGAGCCTAGTTTGCGTGTCGTGGCGCAGGCTTCCCGGTCAGACAAGATTCTTTGGACGCATACGCACACGCGTGCTTCGGAATCAACGAACCAACTGATACGTCAGGCCGGTATTTATCCAATCATTCAAACGCGAGTTTTGCACGACTCCCTAATCAGCTACTGCGAGCACTGTTCGAGCGAATCTCCTATCGCGCCCATGGCATTTATGGATCAACGCCATTGGGAAGAGTTGAGCGACTCATCGAGGATGGGTTTCGCCGTCGATTTGGTGGCACCGTGGTACTTTAATTTCTATGCCGGATGGTTCTCGAATCCATTAGTGCAGGAAAAGATTGCTTACGTTTGCGCCTACGAGAACCTAGTGAGCAATCCGGTTAGCGAGGTCGTTCGTATTTGCGAACATTTCAAATTGCCAGTGAATCCGCCTGCAATTGAAGTCGCCGTCGAGCGTGCGACGCGCGCGCCTACGCGTCTCAACAAAGGAGTCGTCGGACGCGGCAAAGTCCTGTCAGATGAGCAGCGAGCGACGCTTGCCAGAATGCGGAGCTACTATTCTCACATCGATATGTCTGCGATCGGATTTCCAGATTGAAAGCCCTCACTGGGGGCTTTCGCTTTCTCAATTTCGGACGATCCAAGACGACGTCATGCCACGCGGGCGTGAAATTGGCGTTTTTCGATCAGGCGCACGAGTGCCGCACAGACACGCTCGGTCGAGAGTTCGTCCATGCAGCACAGATGGGTGCGGCCGGAGTGCGGGCATTGTTTCTTGTAGCTCGCCGCGCACGAGACTTGTGTCGCCACCAATTCATGCTGGTCGCCGGGCGGACCAGAGATGATGGGGCTGGTGCAAGTGAAGACTCCCAACACGGAGGTTCCCAAACCAGCCGCGAGGTGCATGGGGCCAGAGTCGTTGGTCAGTACGACATCGACGGCCGACAAGACGGCCGTGAGTTGTTTGAGGGTCGTCTTGCCCGTCAGGTTCAGCACCGTCTTTCGCGACACGAAGCCTTGCAGGAGCGTTTGCAATTCATTGGCGACGGGCATCTCGTTCTTGCTGCCGAGGATCACGACCGAGAATCCGAATTGCCGCATCGCCTTGTTGGCGACGACCGCGAATTTCTCGACGGGCCAGCGTTTCGTCATCCAGCGTGCTCCCGGATGAATGGCCAAGATGGGGCCGGTCAGGCCACGTAGTTCTGATGTCGCCCAGACGCGGTCGCTGTCGGCGGTGTGGACGATCGTTTGCGGCGGACGGTTGCCCAATGCAAGTTCCTCGGCGATGCGCCAATACCGTCGAAACGCTGGGATTCCTTTGCCGGTCTGTGGAATCGTGAGATGACAGGCGAAGCCCGCCCCTTCGCGTGAGGTTTCCAAACCGACTCGCAGCGGCGCTCCTGTCGCGGCGGCCATCAAGCCGGAACGCATCAAGCCTTGCAGGTCGAAGACAAGGTCGTATTGCCGCTCTCGCAAATCGTGAAGCAATTGCAGGTATTGCCGCGCCGTGCCTCGGCGATGGAACAACAACAACTCGTCGAGATGCGGATGCCCCGCCATCAAGTCCGCGAGTTCTTGATTGATGACCCAGTCAATGCGGGCGTTTGGAAAACGCTCGTGCAGCACCGGCAGTAGCGGCAGTGACTGGACGACGTCCCCCAGTGCGCTGGGCTTGATGACGCAAATCCGCCGGACCTCCAGGGTGTCGAGTCGGCGATTCAGATTTGCGTTCGCCATGAGTAGCGGCCTTCCGTGGCGCGTGCGTGGGTTCGATTCGGGGCGGGAATTTAGCCCGCGATTCACCTTCAGCCAAGGCGAGTGTTACAGACGTCTTGGCGAGCGGAGCGGCGTCTGCCCTCCGGCCGATTCAACTCGGGACCGGGGGGACTGACGCCGCCCCGCTCGCCCGTCTTTTTCGTGGCTTTACAGATCGCTCCGCTGTTGCCCTGCTACTTCTTCTCCTCATGTCCGTGATCGTGGTCGTGTTTGACCTGGCCGGAGAATTCCTTGCCGCCCAGAGTGACCTTGAATTTGCCGACAGTCTTCGAGTCATGATGAAACGCTTCAAACAAGTCGGGACTCTTGGTCTCGAAACGAGATGATTTGCCTTCAGCCTCGCCTTCGAGCGGCGCGGCGGCCAGAGCGTGAGTGACCGGTGCGTCCTTGCCTGGGATTTCCAGCGACAGCTCTTTGGCTTCGATGGCGACGGCCGCCTTGGCGTCGGGCCCCAGCAGGTACAGGCTGATCTTTTCCGCGTCTTCGTCGAACACGACCTCGACGTGAAATTCCTCTTCGCCCAGTTCAATCAATTCGCCTTTGTGCGGCCCTTGCTCGTGGCTGTGAACCTGTCCGTGCTCGGCGTCAGGAGCCTTGTCTTTATCTTTATTAAAGGCGCGGTACTCTCCTCCTTTGTCTCCGCCACAGCCGGCTAGGCCCGACAAGCCCAGCATTACCGCCGCCGACAACAACCACATTCCCGTTTGTGTGCGCATCTCCATTCGCCTTTCGATTCAGAGGGTTTGAGCGTCGGTCCGAACTGACTCGTCGGGTTCGACGGGCGGGATTATGGTGCTTGAGCCAGACGGAGCAAGGCGTGTGACCAATCCGATGGGTTCAGGCCGGGCTTTGACTTTCCGACGCGCTTCGATTCAGCATTCGGCGGCCCAGTTGCCACACGAGTAACCCGCACACGGCTCCGGCGACGTCGGCCAGCCAGTCGAGGAATTCGCATTGACGATTGATGCCGGGCAGCATTTGTGTCAGCTCATCAACCACGCCGGTCATCGCGACCAAACAGCCAATCGCCAGAGTCGCACGCCAGGTCACGGGACGCAGCGTCCAGAGACGCGTCGCCATCAAGAACGCCAACCCGAAATAGGCGCCGAAGTGCAGCAACTTGTCGTTGCTCTCGACCGGGATCAAATCTTCGGGATGAGGCAGATGTGTGCCGGTGATCAATGCGGTCAGATAAACCAGCAGGACGACACCGCTCCAACGCTTCAACCATTTCGAATCGCGGAATGACATGTCGCTATGTTACCCGGCGCTGAGGAAGCTGGCGACCGCGTCGATCACGGAGTCAAACGTATCGAGATGATGATCCAGTCGCGTGATCTCAAACAGTTTTTGCCCCGTCTCAGTCAGGTTGCAAACCTTGAGGTTGCCGCCGTGCTGCCGGAGTTCGTCGCGCAGGTCGAGCAGAGCGGTCAGCCCCACGCTGTCAAACGTCTCGGTGCGGTCCATCTGCGCGACGACGCAAACGGTCCCTTGCGAGACCGGCGTTTCGAGGGCGTTCATCAGTTCGCGCGCGGAGTCTTCGTGAAACTCTTCGGGGGTGTGAGCGACGAGGACTCGGCCAAAGGTTTCGGTGTTGATGGCCATCAAAGGATTCCTTCTTGGCTCCAGTGACTCAAAGGACCGAGTTACTGCAACGAAAATTGAATGGACTCATCCAGGGCAGCGATTTTTGGATGCAACGGATCGTGGGCCTCGACTCGATTACGGCCGTCATTCTTGGCTCGGTAGAGGGCTTTGTCGGCGAGTCGTATCAGACGTGAGGCGTTCGTTGCCGGGCGGTTCAGTTCGGCGACACCAAAGCTGGCGGTCACGCGCAGTCGATTGCTGTTGTGGCTGACCGGATGAGCTTCCAAAGCGGAACGGAGCATCTCGGCCAGTTCGATTCCCCGTTCGAGCGTTTCGCCGGGCAGAGCACAGATAAATTCTTCGCCGCCGTAGCGAGCCATCACGGCATGATCTGGCATGATCGCCTTCCACCAGATGGCCACCGCTTGCAGCACCTTGTCTCCAGCTTGATGTCCGTAGTTGTCGTTGCAGCTCTTGAAGTCATCGAGATCGCTCATCACCACCGTCAGTGCCTGACCGCGTGCGTGAGCTTCCTCGGTTAAGCGTTCCAGTTCTTCCAGGAACGACGCATGGTTAAGCAAGCCGGTCAGACTGTCGCGTCGCGCCATGTCGTCGATGGCTCGGAAGAGCTGCGCGTTCTTCAGACTCAGGGCACAGTGATTGGCCAGGATGTGCAACATACGGACGAAGGTGGGCCCCTCGTCTGCGGCATCGTTGACGACCAGCACGCCGATCAGATCCGCACCGACCAGCAGCGGCGCAACAGCGCTGGGCAACTTTCGTCCTGACAATTCCAGGGCGTTCACTTTTCCGGCGTTCAAGTCGCGCCGAGTCAGGATGCGCTGCTGAATGCGAACCCATTCGAACTCGGCGGGAGTGGGAGCGGTTTGCGCGAGAACGTCGCGCATGGAATCGGGGACGGGTACGCCGTCTGCCGGAGCGGCATTCGTGAAGCGACCATCCCGTGCGCTCCACAGATGCAATTCAGCCTGTCCGCAGCGAAGCACTTCTTTCGCTGTGTTCAAGATCGCCGACACCAGCGCATTGAGTTCCAACTCGGACGACAACCGATGCCCGATCTGCGGCATCGAGAGCAACAGCATCGCAAAGTCGAACACCTCGGGGTCCAACACCGGGGATGTCGGCGCGTCGGCGAAGTCAGCCAACATCTGACCGAACTTCGGGTCCACATTCGCTGACTTCCGAGAAGGGGCCGGTGGAGGATTCAAGCCGAAGACCGGAATCAATCCGGAATTGCACAGACTACGATCGTAGGCATACAGCTTGCGTACCAACTCCATCTGCTGCGACTCCAGATCGTTGATCTTCTGCAGCCGGTATCGGCTGGATTGGCAGACGATCAGGCATAGGACGATTAGCGGCACGGTGCCAATCACACTGCACAGCAAGGCTTGAGACGTTGAGACGTCCGCACCCTCGATCCAGCAGACTCCCATCGCCAAAGTGGCTGAGACACCCGCCAAGAGTTGGGTGACTTTCTCGTCCCCTCGTAGCGCCACGAGTGCCATCACGACCATCAGCACCAGAAACGTCCCTAGACCGGCGATCCCCGGATGCCATGACTTCAACTGCGCCATCACAATCGTGATGCCGCTCAACGTCAGTAGATGCCGCGTGATCGAGTTTTCGGTCAAGAAGGTCAACATGAATGATTTACCGGGGGACAACGCAATGACTGCATGCGATGTTTGGGACAAAGTCTAATTCGCAAGGACTTCTGGCGAGCGGGGCGGCGTCAGCCCCCCGGTGTCGTCTGAGGTGCGTGGTGCCGTCGCGCCAGGGGCTCTTCAATTGAAGCACGACGTCACCCGCCGCAGCTTTCTTGAGCCGCTCGTGGGCGATCGCCGGACGCGTGATGTACCGGCACAGCCGTTAGAAGTGGCTCCGCAAATCTGAACAGCGGTATAAGTGGAAACTCTGGGTTTAGAGCCGGGCCGGAATCGGTCTGGCAACAAAGGTTTCTGATGAAGAAGAAGGCATCCGGGCGGCGCGGCCGCCGCACGCACACGGCGGGGTTCAAGGCGCAGGTGGCGCTGGCCGCGTTGCGGGAAGACCGCACCATGGCCTAGCTGTG
>SXKJ01000213.1 GCA_005778115.1 Planctomyces sp.
GCTTCAGTGGCCGACAAACCAAACGCACACGCCCGCACACCGCCCCCGCATTGCTGGCCGGACTGTGCGTTGTGTTGACGATGCTGGAATATCTCGAACACCATGATCTCAGTGACCTCAAACAACTCGTTCGTGACGTCACGTTACCATTCCCCATCCTCAAGTGCGGATAGTTGTGTAGATACCAATGCGGGTTGGCTCGGTGGGGGCGAGGGGAAGCCAGGGGAGAAGAAAGTCGAATTCGAGCACGACTTCTACCTCGGCAAGTACGAGGTGACTCAGGAGGAATGGGAGAAGGTCACGGGACTGAATCTCAGCACATTCACTCGAAAGAATTCGGAGGTCAACGACGTCTCTGATGACGATCTAAAGCGGTTCCCGGTGGACAAGGTCTCGTGGGACGACTGCCAGGTGTTTCTCAAACGGCTCAACAAGCAGGCGAACGAACGCGGTTGGGTCTATCGGCTACCGGCCGAGGCCGAATGGGAATATGCCTGCCGAGGCGGGCCGATCGACAAATTGGAAAGCGCGTTCGACTATTACTTTCAGAAACCCACCATCAACCTGGATCTCGAATTGGCCGGAAATGATCGGGCGGCTGATCCTACGGACAAATCGAAGAAGCGCGCGAGCAAGGTGGGGAGCTTCCCGCCAAATCGGTTGGGCTCTTACGACATGCACGGGAACGTTCAGGAGTGGTGTGTTGATGTCGTCGCCTCTGATGCGAACGGGCAAGCGCAGCGAATCCTTCGAGGTGGCAACTGGAATGGTCTGGCGCAAGCATCCAGTCGCAGTCTTCGAGACACCGTGAGCCGTGTGGACGGTCGAGGACTGCGTTTGATCCGAGTACGTGCAGAGATTTCGCAGCTCTCTTCGCTGAAGCCAGAGTTCAAGCCGATTCCCGTCGGCCAATCGCCGTTTGACAAGCTGGACCCGGCGGCGATTCCGGCGGAGGAGCGGTTCGAGTGGCAGCCCAAGGAACTCGTCGCCGTCATCGGCAACCACGCGCGACGGCATTGGAACTGGACATTGTCAACGGCAATCAGCTCGGATGGCAAGTTGGCCGCGACGGGAGCATCGGTCGGTGAGCATCTCATCGTCTGGGACTTGGAAACCCAGCAGCCGATTCGTCGGGTCAATTCACGAGCCAGTTGGCTTTCGGATGTCACTGCTCTTCAGTTTTCCAAGGACAACACAAAGCTGTTCGCGAACGCGTTCGGCAATGGCTCAGGGGTGTTTGTTCTGGAGCATTCTGATGCCAGCCAACCATTCAGCGAGTGGATGCCCATTCGCGTTGACGACAAGTCTGTGTCGCAATGGTTTAATCAGCGCGGCCGATATGGCGTGATGCTCGAAGACGCCAACACTTATGCCGTGTGGGACTATGGAGGAGGCGCTGCCACGCTGTATTCCTGGAACGACGGTGCTCCGAAGATGGTGACGGACAAGGTTGCCATGACGGGCCGCCCGGCGTTCGCGGTGAGTGTGAACAAAATGTTCTATACCAGCGTCGAGGGGAAGTTGCGGCGTGCCACCATCAAGGACGGCATGATCACTGCGGATGTCGAAATCCCAATCCCGTTGGCTCCCAAGCAATGGCCGTTGGCCGCTCGCAACGACGGTCAGCGAGTGCTACTTCGCGCCGCCAACAAGGTGGTTGAACTCTGGGACATCGCGGGGGACTCGCCAAAGAAGACGATGGCGTTCGGTGATATCCCAAGCGTGATCTCGCTCTCCGCCGATGGCCGGTGGATGACCGACAGTTACAACACGACGCGGCTGTGGCGGATCGACGGCCACCGAGCGATTGTCGGCAGCGACAATGGTTTCGTCCGCTTCTGGGATCTCTCCGGCGACACCCCCAAAGAGCTTTCGCCGCCGAATCTTACCCAGGCGTTTCGACCGCCGGGTTACACCCGGCCCCAACTCGATCCACGCACCGGGCGATTGATGCTGCACACCTACGACACGCCAAAACCCAATTTCTCCACGCGGTCTCAACTCTGGGATTTCTCCGCCTCCGCCCCACGACCGTACCCGGCTGCGGATGTCGTGTTGGATTCGCCAGCCTCAGGTCCGAACTTTCCGCTCGCGAGTGAACGATGGCTTAACGTCGGACGCCTTACATACGTTGTTGGACATCACACCTATTCCATCCGCGACAGAGCGTGGCAGTCCGTCGCGGAACCCTTTGGGATGAATTCGCTGAGCATCGTTTCGCCCGATGGTTCGTGGCTCTTCTCGCTCACCGGCGGTAAGCCGGGCGAGTACGCCATCGAAGGCTGGGACGTGAGTCAGGATCCAGTCAAGAAGTGGACGATCCCATTCGATTCGCCATATCCGCTCAATCCGGGATACTGGAAATTCCTCACCTCGCACGACGGCAGCCTCTTCGCCGTGGCACATGGCGACCAAGGCGGGGAACTCACGCTGTTTCGCCACCACGGCGACCGAGCGGAGAAATTCAACGCGATCCCGATCAAGCTCAGCCTCGGCTTGTCTCGCGCGGCGCTGTCGCCGGACGGCGGCTGGCTCGTCCACTACTCGGAAGCGAACGGCGGTCCCGTCGTGATCGCGGACATTCGCACCGGCAAAGCCCAGGAACTGGCTCGCAAGCATTTGGGCTATGTTCGCTGGCTCACGTTCAGCCCGGATGGCCAGCGAGTCGCCTATGCCACCGACAGTCGCGTCGGCGTGCTGGACGCGAAGACGCTCGCCCCGCTCTACGAGTGGAAATCCCCCGGCAACATCGACTGGCTCGACTTCGCCCCCGACGCCCGCCACCTCATCACCCTCAACGGCAACCACACCGTTTACGTTCTCCGCCTGCCGCCCAGCGTCACGGGGCAGGCCGCTGCGGTTCCTGGCGCGCCCGACCGAAGTCTGACGACTTCGGCGACGCCAGCGACACCGGCGACGGCCGAGTCTGATTGGTCGCTGCCGCCGAAGGCTCCGCCGCCGGTGGTTGCGCCGTGCGAGCCGCAGCGGGCGACCGAGTTGCAGAAGCAATGGGCCGAGTTCTTGAAACGACCGGTGGTCGAAGAAATTGATGTAGCCGAAGTCGTGAGACTTCGGACGAATGGCGATAACGCTCCGGCGACGCCCCGAACTCTCACGAGTTCGGCTACGGCGAACGCGGCTACGGGGGACGCGGGCAAGCTCTCCTTCGCCCTCATCCCGCCCGGCGAGTTCGAGAAGACGTTTACGCGCGGCAACGATCCGACGATCGAGTCGGAAATGCCGGTGCGGCGGTATCGAATCACTCGGCCGTTCGCGCTGGCCACCACGGAGGTCACCTGGGAGCAGTTCCGGGTGTTCGTGGAAGCGACGGGCTACCAGACCGAGGCCGAAACCAACGGCGTCGGCGGCAAGACGCTCGATGGCAAGGACGATCCCAACATCACCTGGCGCACGCCCGGCTGGAAAACTCAGCCCAACGACCCCGTCACGCAAGTCAGCCTCCGCGACGCGCACGCGTTCTGCGCGTGGCTCAATTTGGACTGCGGCGACTCGTCGCCGCTTTCCCATCGTGGCGCAGCCACTTTTTCCTTTCCGAAATGGACCGCGCCGCCCAAGAACGCCGTGTCGCCCGATAACGCAAAAGAAAGCGGCTCCGCCGCGGACCAAAGCGGCGACAAGTCGCCGCACTCCAAATCCTTCCGTCTCCCGACCGAGGCGGAATGGCTGCACGCTTGCCGGGCTGGCAGCGTTCATAAGCACGTCGTGGGTCCGAATCCGGGGCAGCTCGTCAACTATGCCGTGACGAGCGAGTCAGCGAAGTTCGGCGACCGGCCGCTGTCGCTGACTCCGGTGCGGAGCCTGAAGCCGAATCCGTTTGGCCTGTACGACCTGTTGGGGAACGTCGCCGAATACACGCACGACTACGGCCACCGCGTGCTGCTGCCGTACCTGACGCGGAACGATCCGCTCGGCGGCTTCGGCCCGGTGGCGCGCGGCGGCTCGTGGCGCGACACGCGAGACAAAGTGCATCCCGACCACGCGCTGGTCTTGCTGTCACATGACCCGAAGTTCGCTCCGATTCAGCCGCACGTCGGCTTCCGAGTCGTGCAGTCGTTCGACGCCGAGCCGCTCCCCGGCCCGCTCGACCGCCCGTTGCAATTGCAACCGGGCGAACCGCTGAGCGCTCACGCCCTGGTCCCCCGTCCCGCTCCGATCCCCGGCCTGCGAAGCTGGTCGGTGGAACTCGCCGGGCCATCGAGTGTGACTGACGCATTCGTCATCGCCGCCAGCTCTAAAGGCGACCTCATCGCAACCGGCGGCGGTGCTGGTGCCTTCGGCAAAATCACGCTCTGGAACCGCGACGGCCAATTCGTCCGCAGCCTGCTCGGGCATGAAGGTGGCATCGCCTCGCTTGATTTTTCTCCCGACGGCCGCTGGCTGGCGTCGGTGGACGACGTCCCAGGAACTCGTGGCACCGGCGGCAGTACCGCTCGGCTGTGGGATGTCGAGACCGGAGCGCTGCACGCGGTCGTTCCTTTACCGATATCCGGGCACTGTGTGACATTCGCACCGAACTCCGATTCGTTGGCGATCGTCGCTCACGGCGGAGGCGAGCATGCTGGATTTCTCTTTCAATATGAAATCGGGACCAGTTGGCTTCGTGGTCCCATCGCGGGACTTGCTGGCGCTTATGGCTTCGCATGGTCTCCGGATGGAAATCGGTTTGCGTGCTCCACGGGACTCGGATTGGCCATCCGCGATGCCAAGACGCTGAGACCGTTGACAGAACTCAAGACCCCGCGTGCCCCATACGTCGCTTGGTCTCCTGACGGCGAATGGCTGGCGGTTTCCGAACAGGGCAACGTCGCCATTCGCAGTGCGAAGACGTTGGAGTTGCAGCGGACCTTCAGTGGCGCTCACAAGTTCCGATGGCTCTCCGACAGCCGCCGGATCGCGGTGTGCTCGCCGAACGGGCAACCGGGGATTTACGACAGCACCACCGGCGAATTGGTCGCGGCGATGAAACACCATGCGTACGATTGCGCCCTGCTCGACAACGGCAACGAAGTCGTCACCAATCGAGGCAATCAATCGGGTGTGTCGATCGGCTTCTTCGACACCGCCACCGGAACGCTCAAACGCCAAGGCCCGACGCCGCCGAACGGTGGCGGCGAGTACTCTCTGCTTTCTCCCAATGGTCGCGAAGTGTTCGCCTCGGACGGCCTCGGGAAATTCGTGCGTTCGACGCCGCAACCGGCCAGTTGCAACGCGAGACGCCCGTGCCATTCAAAGGCAATCGCATCAGTCCCGATGGCTCGATGCTCGGCGCGTTCAACGGTAGCGGAGATCCCACGGCGAGCGTGCCGTTGCTCGATATTCAGACCGGCAAGCGAAAACAGCAGCTCACCTTCCCCAATGCCGCCGCCGACAAAAGATTTCTGTACTCGGCCTGGTCGCCCGACAGCCAACGCCTGGCGACGGGCGCGACGGACGGAGTGATCCGCGTCTGGAACGCCGAGACCGGGAACGTCGAACAGGAACTCACCGGCCACACCGGCCCGGTCGGCCGCGTGGCCTGGTCCCCCGACGGCCAACGCCTCGCCTCGATGTCGCAAGACAACACGGTCCGCCTCTGGGAAGTTGACGATCCCACCAGCACGACGCGCGAGCAAGTGGTGAAACCAGGGAACAAACCGGCGACGACCACTCGCTTGCGCTTCGTGCTAAAAGCCACCTACGACAAGTTCCCCCAGCCGCTGCAATGGAATCCCACTCACGCCGGCCAAACCCTGGCCTGGACTCCCGACAGCCGCCGCCTGTGGGTAGGGATGGTCGGAAGCGACAAGCCGAACGTCATCTCGCTCGACATCGAGACCGGCACGCTCAGCCCGCCGGAATTCTTCAGCAACGGCAACCAGGTGCTGTTCCTCAATCCCTCCCCCGACGGCCAGCGGCTGCTCGTGCGGGAAGCGATTCACTGGACGTTCCTCCGCGGCGCGGACGCGCAGGACCGCCGGCTGCTCGGCCGCTACCTGGGCTACACCGCCGACTGGCATCCCGACAGCCGCCGCTTCCTGGGCTGGCAGCCGAGTTACGGCACGCTGGGCTACGACGTCGCCACGAACCGCCGCCTGGGCTTCCTGCTGCCGTTCCTGACCGGCGACCACTGGCTCTGCCTCGCCCCCACCGGCCACTACCGCGGCAGCCCCGGCATCGAAGACCTGCTCGTCTACGTCGCCCAACACGAAGACGGCTCCCAACACACCTACACCCCGTCCGAGTTCACAGCAAAGTTCGGTTGGAAGAACGACCCGGAGAAAGCGACGCTGTTGAACTTAAGCCCGTAACTGTCTTGGTCCATTCCCGGCGATCACAAGGTGCAACCTTCACTGGCTCACATTCAGTCCGAATGGCCAGCGAGTCGCCAATGCCACCGACAATCGCGGCGATTAGGCATCCGTGATTTGCGCACCGCAAGAAGATTTGGAGATCGACGACAATCCTCGTCGTCGGACTGTTCTTCAGCATTGAAATCAAATATCTCTGCACGCTCTGGAGGCCGTTCACCAAGTTCCACTCCGACCCCTTCGACCCCCACTTCAGGAAACAAGCATGAACCAAACGACTCGCCGGGACTTCCTTCGCGACACCGTGCTTACGACCGCCGCCGGTTGGTCGCTGTCGGTCAGCCAGGCACTCAACGCCGCTGAGACCAGCGCCGGTGGATTGCACATCGCTCCGTTCAAGTTCGACGTCACGCCGCCAATCGGTCATTCGTGCTGCGGCGGGTGGATCAAGCCGATCGAGGTCGTGGATGACACGCTCGAAGCGCTCGGAGTCGTGCTGCTCGGAGCGGGCAAGCCGATCGTGTTGTGTGCCGTCGATTGGACCGGGCTGCTGAATGAAGCTCACGTCGAGTGGCGGACCGCGCTGGCTCAAGCGGCGGGAACGACGCCGGATCGAGTCGCCATGCATTGCGTGCATCAACACAACGCGCCGTTCGCGTGCCTCGAAGCCGAACGGATCGTCGGGGCCGAGGGAGACCTGCCGCACATCGTCGATCTCGACTTCTTCAAACGCTGCCTCGACGCCGGCCGATCGGCGATCGAGAAGGCGATCAAACAAGCAACGCCAGTGACGCACATCGGCTGGGGCCAAGGCAAGATCGACGGTGTCGCCTCGAACCGCCGAGTCCACCGCGACGAGACCGGCAAAGTCCTCGCGATGCGAGGCAGTGCCTGCACCGATCCGAAACTGATCGCGTTGCCCGACGGCCTGATCGATCCGTTCCTTAAGACGGTCGCCTTCTTCAACGGCGAGAAGAAGCTGGCCTCACTGCATTACTACGCGACGCACCCGATGAGCTACTACGCCGACGGCCGAGCCACCAGCGACTTCGCCGGACTGGCTCGCAAGCAGCGGCAGCAGGACGAGCCGGATTGCCTGCACGTCTACTTCACCGGATGCGCGGGGAATGTTTCCGCCGGCAAGTACAACGACGGCTCGAAGCCCGTGCGGCCGATCCTGACGAAGCGCGTCTACGACGGCATCGTCGCGTCCGAATCGAAACTCGAACGAGCCGAGATCAAAACACTCGCTTGGAAGACGGCAGAGATTCTGCCACCGCCTCGCACATCGCTGCACGCCGAGATGATCGCTCAACAAATCTCGACGAAGACCAACCCCGTCGTGAACCGCAACCGTCCGTCGTACATGCTCTCGTGGCTGCGTCGCGTCGAGAAACGGACCCCGATCGTGCTCAGCTCGCTGCACCTGGGAGGCGTGAAGCTGCTGCATCTCCCCGCCGAGTCGTTCATCGAATACCAACTCCGCGCCCAGAGTCTCGCGAAAGACAATTTCGTCTGCACCTCGGCCTACGGCGACGGCGGCCCGTGGTACATCCCGGTCAAAGAGGAATACCCCAACGGCGGCTACGAAGTCAGCGTCGCCTTCTGCGAACCAGAGATCGACGACGTCATGACGGAAGGGATGAAGCGAATATTGTTGGGATGAGTTTGACTGCTTCACGGGGTCGATTCGTCGAGCCAAGCCAACCGTTGCGGATGCCAGAAGCGGACATGAGCCAGTGCGGCCAACATCAAGAGCGTGACTACGCTGATCACCGCTCCTATCAAAACCGAGCGTGGCTGATAGCTCCAGGCCACGCGATGCGAGCCGGATTCGAGCCGCACGCCTCGGAAGAGATTGTCGATTCGCAACGACTCGGCCGCGTGACCATCGACTGTCACCGACCAACCCGGATAGTCGAGATCCGCGAGAACCAAAACACTCGCCT
This sequence comes from Planctomyces sp., assembly GCA_005778115.1. Lineage (GTDB taxonomy): Bacteria > Planctomycetota > Planctomycetia > Planctomycetales > Planctomycetaceae > SXKJ01. The sequence continues at coordinate 8,258 of SXKJ01000213.1, forward strand.
CGTTCAGATCCACCAAGCACTCAACGGCGTTGGCTCGCGAATTGAACCCGGTCAACTTGCCAGCAGTCATTTCCAAACTCTTGCCGTTCAACGCACGAAGGTGCGCTCGACCGAGCGGTTGCCGGAATTCGTACAAGTACAACGGTTGCCCCGATCGGCCCCAGGCTCGATTGAGGAACGGGTCGTCTCCTTGCCAGATGAGCTGCATCGAATCCGACGCCGGTTGAGGATCGAAGCTCAGCAGATGCGTGACGCCACCGCGATGCAGCCAGTCCTCGGATAGCCGCAACGAGTCATCCACGTACTCAGCCGGGCCAAACGTGAGATAGATCGGTGTGCTCGACACGCCCAGAGTGCTCGGCAAGTTGGCGCCCGGCGCGAATAGCCTCAACGTCGGCCGAGTCTTTGCCGCCTCGAGTAGCTTCTGTCGCACCGGGCTTTGTTCCAGGGCCTTCAGAGGCGGTGATTCCACGATCTGAGTGAACGTGACCAGGCGGCTGATCGTCCAGAACTCGACGGCCGTTGTGAGCAACACGAAACCAATCAAGGCGACGCGCACGTCGATCCCCTTCGGCCGCTCTGACAGCCACCACAACACCGCGCTGACGCCAATCACCAAGGCCAGCAACACGCCAAGTTGCAACAGAGACATCAACGGATCTGTTCCTTGTCCGTTCGTCGCCATCAACGTCAGTGGGTTGAATGTGGGAACTTGGGTCATCACCGCGGCCACGTCATCGCTGAGCAAATACCACACGCTCAACGACCACGCCGAGCCAATGATTTGCACCCATGCCAAGCAGCGCGGGACATCGGGCGAGCGGAGGAAGCGGTCAACGGCTGAACCCGCCAGCACGGCCACCGCCCAGGTCGTGAGCAATCCGTAACGCCCCGCTCCTTGAAAGAAACTGAAGCCCGGCAAGTGCTGAGTCAGCGGCAGCAGCCAGCCGCTCGTATAGAGTCCGCTGAGGATTGCGATCGACAACCAAAACAGAACGAATCGATTCATCGACTGCCGAGCCACAAGCTCACCCAGCAGGCCGACGAGACAGGCCACGAACAACATCAGTGGCGCGACGCCGAAATAAAAATGGGCTTCGGCTGAGTTCGTGCGCGAATGCCCCAGCGGCGGGCTTTCGCGAAATGCCGCCTCGCGGTCGGTCAGCGGTGAGTACCAGTGACTTGGCCGACAGGCTTGCAACCAATACCACGGAGGGATCGCACCGAAATCGAGTTCATGTTCTTTGCCGACGGTCGCTCGCTGGCTGAGCTGTTTGAGCTCATACGTCGGCACGAGTTGCACGGCGGCGAGCGTCAGTCCGAATAGCATCGCCGCGTAGGCGACGGTGATGGCTCGAAGAGGAAAGGATAAAGGCCATCGGCTTTCGGCCATCGGCACTCGCCTGTCCGAATCCGGCTGTAAGCTGTTGGCTGAAAACTGATGGCTGTTATCCCCAACCCACCAAGCGCGCGCTGGCACATAAACCACCAGCAACAGCAACGTGATCCATGCGATCTGGAAATGACCCGCGAGTAATTGCACGGCCAGCACGCCGCTCAAGCCGATCGCGTATCGCCATCGGCGAGAGGCCAGAAACGATTCCGCGCACCACAACGCAGCGGGCAACCATGTGCCGCCGATGATTGCCCACTCGACGCACGTCCGAGGCGGGAACCAACCGTAGACGTAGACCATCGCCGTCAACCAGGAGGGGAGCAGGCTCAAGCCCAATCGCCGCGCGGCCATCGTCGAGAATACGAACGCCGCGATGTAGTGCAACAGAAAGCTGACATGGAACGCCGAGTGCGCATCGAGCCACGAATACAGCAGCAGGTTCGGCGGATAGAAGATTCCAGTCTGGCTTTCGGCCAGTAACGGATAGCCGAAGCCCGCGTGAGCATTCCACAGCGGTAGTTCGCCGGCGTGCAGAGCTTTCGCATAGATGACCTTCTGCGGAAAGAAGTACGAGTAAATGTCGCCGCCGACAAAGCCCGCTCCGCACCAAATCGGAAGCCAGAAGACGAGCGTCAGGCCCACGGCGAGTCCGATCGTCGCCAGTACCGCCAGCCATTCGCGCCGCGTTTGCATGTTGGGTGATCTTCGCTGGGTTTGTGAGCGGCTCGACGCTAGCTGCCGGTGAATCGTGGTGGTTCCACTCGCACTGACCGGCGGCTAGCGCCGTGCCGCTCATCCTGGTTGATACGGCACGAACGGCAGTCCGAACGTTTCGGCCACCGCGCGATTGGTGATCACTCCGCCGTACATGTTGACGGCGTGAGCGAAACCCGTGTCGGCAGCGCACGCGGCGGCCAGGCCGAGCTTCGCAATCTTCAGCACGTAAGGAAACGTGACGTTGCACAACGCATACGAACTGGTCCGGCCGACGGCTCCCGGCATGTTTGTGACGCAGTAATGCACGATGCCATCCACGAGATACGTCGGCTTGGAGTGCGTCGTCGGCTTCGTGGTCTCGATGCAGCCGCCTTGATCGACCGCCACGTCGATGATGACCGCTCCGGGCTTCATCAGCTTGAGGTCTTCGCGACTGACCAGCACCGGTGCGCGAGCCCCTTCAATCAGCACGGCTCCGATCACGAGGTCCGCTAGCCGCAGCTCCTCGCGGATGTTGTGCCGGTCGCTGAAGAGCGTGTTGACGTTCGGCGGCATGAGGTCTTCCAGATACCGCAGGCGGTCGATGTTGATGTCGATGATGACCACGTCCGCCTGAAAGCCTGCCGCGATCTGCGCCGCGTTCTTACCGACGACTCCGCCACCCAAGATCAAGATGTGAGCGGGTGCCACGCCGGGGACTCCCGCCAGCAAGATGCCGCGGCCTTCTTGGGGACGTTCGAGATACTTCGCTCCTTCTTGAATGCTCATGCGCCCGGCGACTTCGCTCATCGGAGTCAAACAGGGGAGATCCCCCTTCGGTCCGCGCAGCGTCTCATACGCTACGGCCGTGACACCCGTCGCCAGCACGGTGCGAGTCAGCTCTTCGTCGGCGGCGAAATGAAAGTACGTGAAGAGCGTTTGCCCGCGACGCAACAACGGCCACTCGGCCGCGAGCGGTTCCTTCACCTTCACGACCAACTCCGCCTGACCGAAGATCGCGGCCGGACCATCGACGATCTCGGCCCCATTCGCGGCGTATTGCTCGTCGGTGATGCCGCTTCCCATGCCACCACCTTGCTCGATCAACACACGGTGCCCGCGTCGCACCAACTCTTCAACCCCCGACGGCAGCATCGCCACGCGATACTCGTCCGGTTTGATCTCACGAGGCACACCGACAATCATGGGTCGTCTCCTTGACTCATTACTGACAACGACTTCAAAAGTAGACCGGTCACTCCGTGACCGGAACATTCGAGTCACGGAGTGACTCGTCTACGTTGCTCGCCGCGACAGCGCCTTTTCGTAAAGCGCGATGTACTCGCGGGCCGAGCGGTTCCAACTCCAATCGCGGGACATCCCGGCTCGTTGAATGCCACGCCAGGTCAGTTGATCGGCGAACAGCCGCAAGGCCCAGTCGAGCTGCTCCCAAAGCCGATCCGGGTGGTGTTCGTGGAAGACGAAGCCGGTGGCGGTACCGGCATGCAGAGTCTCTTGAGTCGCACTCACGACCGAATCGGCGAGTCCACCGGTGGCGCGGACAATCGGCGGAGTGCCGTAAGCCATCGAATACATCTGGTTCAATCCGCAGGGCTCGAATTTGCTGGGCATCAGGAACATGTCCGAGCCCGCTTCGATCCGATGCGACAGCGCTTCGTCGTAGCCGATGATGGTTCGGACTTTGTCCGGGTACGCCGACGCCAGATGGCGGCAGAGATCTTCGTACTCCGGCTGCCCGTTTCCCAAGAAGACCAGTTGCACGTCGCGTTCGAGTAATCGGCCGGCGCAAGCGCCGATCAAATCAAAGCCCTTCTGCCACGTCATGCGCGAGACCATGCTCAGCAACGGCACTTCGCCGCGCACCGGCAAATTCAATTGTTCTTGCAAGGTGCGCTTGCAGGTGGCTTTTCCCGTCCCGATCGAATCGAAGTCATATCGCGCGGGGAGGTGAGGATCGTTCGTTGGACTCCACTCATGGGGGTCGATGCCGTTGAGGATCCCCGTCAGATCAGCGGATCGGTCCTGCAACACGCCATCCAAACCGTGACCGAATTCCGGAGATTGGATCTCGCGCGAATACGTCGGGCTGACTGTCGAAAGCTGATCGGCGAAGATGATGCCCGTCTTCAATAGGTTCACTCGATTCCAACATTCCATGCGAGTCCAAGTGAAGTACTCCCAACCCAAGCCCGTCAGCGGCATCATTTCGGCCGGGTAGGCTCCCTGAAATGCCATGTTGTGCAGCGTGAAGATCGCCGCCGTGCGACGCAGATTGGGAACCCAGTCGCGGAACTGAGCCTCCAGCAACACCATGACTAAACCGGTCTGCCAATCGTGAGCGTGGATGACATCCGGCTTGAGTTGCAGTCGAGCCACCGCCTCCAGCGCGGCTCGGCAGAATGTCATGAAACGCTCGGCGTTGTCCGCGTAGTCGGCTTTCGTGACGGGATCCTGATAGAGCCCGCCGCGGTCGAAGAACTCAGGGCAATCGACGAATACAACGTTCACCGAACTGCCCGGCATCTGCGCCCGCTTGAGCTGAATCCAGACTCGGTGATTGCCTAGGGGGATTTCAAAACCGTCTCCGACCGGCTGGATCTCGAAACCGTTCTTCGCGAGGAACCGCGAATACAACGGCAGGATCAACGTCACCTCGTGTCCCTGTTCCGCCAGCGCTTTGCTCAGCGCGCCCGCCACGTCCGCCAATCCTCCCGTCTTCGCGAACGGAACGGCTTCCGAACTGATTTGTACGATCCGCATGACGAACTCCACGGGGCTGAAACAGAAATGCTGAGCGAGATGTGACGAACGGCTTGCTGGATTCAACACAGACACGCTGAGAAGAGCAACCGCCCCACAACGTTGGCTTCGACGACCATTCGGTCGCGCAGGACACGATCACTCGCTGTTCGTGGCCACTCTGCGACTGTAATTTGATTCGACAACAACGAACGGCCCGAATTCCACAGAGGCTGTCGAAAGCGTCGGGAGTTTTGGACATGCGAGTTCCGCCTCTCCTTTATGTGCTGAGCTTGACGGCGTTCCTACTCGCCGACGTTGGATACTTGATCGACCTCGCTCACGGGCAAGATCAATCTGCGTTGAGCCCCAACGCCGGTGACTTGGCGAAGACCTTGCAGCTCTGGTTGCGAGCCGATGACCTGGCACTGGCTGATGGCGAATCGGTTTTCGTCTGGCCCGATCACAGCGGTCACGGCCGCGACTTCTCCGCGACAAAGGGAGTGCGACCCGAAGGTGTCGGCCTGCCGGCGAAGTTCGCGAAAGAAAGCACGCTGCAACGCCGGCCAGCCGTGCGATTCGAGACGACCACAGGCTTGGCAGCATCACCGCACAACCCGGTCGCGATTCGCGGTGATGCCGAACTGACCATGCTGCTCGTCATCAATCTGCAATCGCACGATACGCAGCCGCCCTACGATGGAGTGATCGGCATCGGCAACCCGGCGAATCCCACGGGCGACCCCGGCAAACCGTTGGCCGCGCTCGTGCAGATCAATCGTGGTGAAGATCACGCATTGCACTTCGCCGGAGGTTGGAATCACGACGCTTCGCTCGGATCCGGATCGTTCAAACCGTTGTACGGGAAGTCGATCATCCTCAGCGTGACGAAGCGCCCCGGCCCGATCCATAGCACAACGCGATTCTTTATCAACGGCGAGCTGGCGAATAAGTCGACCGACGCGCCGCTCGAAGGCCGCGACACAGTCCCCGACATCCAGCATCGTACGGACATCGGCGCGTACATGGGCAAAGCGTTGAGCTGGGCCGGCACTTTTCGTGGTGATGTCGGCGAAGTCATCGTCTACAACAAAGCTCTGACCGATCCCGACCGTGCAGCGGTCGAAGGTCATCTCGCCGAGAAGTTCGGGATCGTGCTGGCTTCGCAAGTCGCCGCGACGCGAGCCACGTTCACTCCGGAAGAAACAAGCTTCTGGGCCTATCAACCGGTGCGCAACGCAACGCCGCCAAGCGTTAAGAACGAGGCGTGGATCAAGTCGCCGCTGGATCGTTTCATTCTCGCCAAGTTGGAAGAGAACAACTTGGCTCCCGCACCACCAGCCGACAAGCGGACGTTGATTCGCCGAGTCACCTTCGACCTCACTGGCTTGCCCCCCTCTCCCGAAGAGATTGAAGCGTTCCTCAAAGACGAGTCGCCGCAAGCGTTCGGGAAGGTCGTGAATCGGTTGCTCGATTCACCTCACTACGGCGAGCGTTGGGGCCGGCATTGGCTCGATGTCGTCCGCTACGCCGAGTCCACCGCGAACGATGCCAACGCCGTGATGCGCTTTGCCTGGCGATATCGCAACTACGTCATCGACGCCTTCAACCGCGATCTGTCCTACGACCAGTTCATCATCGAGCAATTCGCGGGGGATCTGCTGCCGCCGACGGATGATCTCAACGCTCGTATTCGTCGAACGACGGCGACCGGTTTTCTGATGATCGGCCCGAAGGCGCTCGCCGAAACCGACAAGGAACAATCTCGGCTCGACATCGTGGACGATCAAATCGACGTGACCGGCCGAGCGTTTCTCGGCCTGACAATCGCCTGCGCCCGCTGTCACGACCACAAGTTCGACGCGATTCGGGCCGTCGATTACTACGCGCTCGCCGGGATCTTCCGCAGTACCGAGCCGTTCAAGGATGAGGCTCGCAACGCGTCGATGTGGTGGGAATTCCCGCTGTTTCAAGCACCCGGCGAGAAGCCGTTTATGGTCATGGCCCCAAAAGAAACGACGCCACGCAACCTGCGCGTCCATCTGCGCGGCAATCGCTTCACGTTGGGGCAAGTCGTGCCGCGCGGATTCCCCCAAGTCTTGGCGAGCGGGGCGGCGTCAGCCCCCCGGTCAGATGCCAACGCCACAAACAACCGGGGGGCTGGCGCCGCCCCGCTCGCCAGATCGTTTGGCAGTTCGTTCGCAACCAGCGGCCGGTTGGAGTTGGCTCAGTGGATCGCGAGCAAAGACAACCCGCTCACCGCTCGTGTGATGGTCAATCGCATTTGGCAGCATCACTTCGGCCAAGGTCTCGTCGCGACCAGCGATAACTTCGGTGAGCGCGGCGAACGCCCGTCGCATCCCGAATTGCTCGACTGGCTGGCCACGCGGTTCGTCGAGAGTGGCTGGAGCATGAAGGCGATGCACCGATTGATGTGCCTGAGTGCGACGTATCAGCAGAGTTCCCAGAGTTCGGAAGTCGGAGCGCGGAATGCGGAATTGAATGCAGGTGTTCCGCACTCCGCACTCCGAATTCCGACTTTGGCTGATCCCGGCAACCGGCTGCTGTCACACTTCCAGCGACGCCGACTTTCGGCGGAGGAGTTGCGTGACGCGGTCTTGGTCGCCAGCGGCAAGCTCGATCGTGAACCGGGAGCGGATGAAGGCTCGGCCGTCGTCTGGGACTTGGCGGATCGGCTCGATGACAAACGAGGCTTCCGCACGAACGCCATGCCAGCCTCTCATCCGCTTTACACGGATTTCACCAAACGGAGCATCTATCTGCCGGTCGTCCGCAACTTGCTGCCCGACGTGCTGGCCCTGTTCGACGCGGCCGATCCGAACGGTGTCACGACTCTGCGCAACGATACGACAGTCCCGTCGCAATCGTTGTTCTTGTTGAATAGTCCGCTGCTCCGCAAACAGTCGCTCCACTTTGCTCAGCGATTGCTGGCCGACGAAAAAGCGACCGACGCGCAGCGTCTGCAACGTGCTCACGAGCTTGCTTTCGGCCGCCAACCAGAACCGGATGAGTTGGCACAAGGTCACACATTTCTCGATGCTTACTTCACGGCTCCAGAGACACGAACGCGTCCCCAACACGAATGGCGACTGACGACGTGGCAAAGCTATTGTCAGGCGTTGCTCTGCCAGAATGAGTTCATTTACTTGGAGTAATTCGCGATGACCACTATCTCCGTCAACCGTCGCGAAGCCCTCTGCCGCGCCGCGTGTGGCTTCGGTCATGTCGCATTGCTCGGACTGCTGTCATCGCAGGTTCGCGGTGAAATATCGACAGTGAATCCGCTGTCGCCGAAGACGTCGCATTATCCGGCGAAGGCCAAGCGAGTCGTGTTTCTGTTCATGCACGGAGGAGTTTCGCACGTCGATACGCTTGATCCAAAACCGGAACTGGCAAAACGCAACGGGCAACCGCTGCCGATCGCGAAGCCGAAGTTCGAGTTCGCTCAGACGGGCAACCTGCTGGCTTCGCCGTGGGAGTTCGCGAAGCACGGGCAAAGTGGAGTCGAGATCAGCGAGCTTTTTCCTGAGATCGGCTCGGTCATCGACGACATCTGTGTGATTCGATCGATGAACGGAGCCGACCAGGTTTCGCATGGACCGGCGCTGTTGAATATGAACACCGGCAGCGGCGTCTTCGCTCGGCCAAGCCTCGGCGCGTGGGCGCTGTACGGGCTTGGCACCGAGAATCAAAACTTGCCCGGTTTCATCAGCCTCGCTCCGTCGCTGTATCACGGCGGAGCACAGAACTACGGCTCGGCATTTTTGCCGGCCAGCTTTCAAGGGACACGCATCGGCGATGGTTCCTCGCCGTTCCAACAAGCGACGCTGTCGAACCTCAATCCGGGCGATCATCCGTCGCTGCAACGGCTGCAACTCGATCTGATCTCACGACGAAATCGCGAACACCTCGCTCGTGTCGGCGACGATCCACGGCTCGAAGCGCGCATCGCCGCGTTCGAGATGAGCTTTCGGATGCAGATGGAAGCGCCGCGCGTCATGGACTTGTCGCAAGAGAGCGAGGCCACTCGCAAGCTGTACGGCGCGGGAGAAGAACCGACCGACGAGTACGCCCGCGAGTGCCTGTTGGCCCGGCGCTTCATCGAAGC
>SXKJ01000214.1 GCA_005778115.1 Planctomyces sp.
ATCGCCATCGCGTTCCAGCGGATGATCGACTTGATGCGGCGCTCGATCTCGCGGTTTCCGGGGAACGGCGGCTGCTCATCGACCGGAATCGTGTTGATATAGGGGGTCGTCGCCTTAAACGGCAGAGTGACCCCGCGGATGTAAGCTCTTTCCTGCAAGGCGGCTAGCAACTGCTGGACGCCTTGGTCGCCATGTCGATGCAGGATGTCATCCAGCGAGTCGAACCATTCATCCAACTCTCCAACCAACGGCGCGGCCGAACCGGTCGTTGCGTGCGTCATTGTCTCATCTCTCTCTGTATGCGGGTTGGTGGTCGAACCCCTTTGATCGGCTGAAAGCGCTCACCAACCGTATCTTGCGTCCGAAAATCAAGGCCCAAGTATGGCGAGCCGGCGAAAGTCGAGCAACCCGCTGGGCGAACACGGACAAGCCGGCTCAGATGGGAGCCAGCCGTACCGCGATCGTCAGGGAGCAGCCCAAACCAGTGACACCTCAGGCCGCTCCGTGCCGGTCGCGGTACGGTTGGCAACCACTTCTTCGCATCGGCAGAATGTTCGCACCATGAACCTCACTCCGCATCCGCCAGCTATCAACGTTGTCGTCTTTCGCTTTTCCGGTCCCGAGGACGACCGCATTGAAGAGTTGTCCGCCGACTTCGTCGAGCGCAAGACGGTCTGCCCGCTCGGCGGGGGATTGGGCTATCTCGTGCTGCAACCGGACGACTTCGACCGCGTCTGGGCGGGAGTCGATGCCGGCGACGCGTTCGGCACGGCCGACGCGGTTCTGTATCACCTCGGCCCAGACGTGCGACAATTCATGCACCGCTCGGAAGACTTCATCTATGGCTGGGTCGGAGCCGACGATGAGCCGGAATTCGAGCGTGTCCTACTGCTGCAAGTCGTCCCGCGCCCGCACTTGGTCGAGATGATGAAGCGACGAGCCGAGCAAAACTGATCGAAGCCATTCGCTGGGAGAATCACCCGCGAAACAAGTTTCCTTTCGTAACCATCATTTGGAGCCGTTCCATGCCATCATTTCCACAACTGACGATCGTGATCGCAACTCTTTTCTTCGCGGCTCACGCAATCGCAGACGACAAACCGGCCGACTTGCCGGCGAAAAAGGACAAGAAACAACCGCCGGTGGCAAAGTCCCACGACGAACTCGGCCAATTGCTGTCGGCCGCTATCGACGCCGAGGATTATGAGGCCATCGTGCATCTGATGGGCCCGACTTCATTGCTCAAAGAGCTGGGAGCTCCTGAAAAGAGTCAGGCGGCCTACGCGGAATACCTGGCTGGAATCCCCAAGCTCGCGAAGCGCTACCGCGATTATTTCAGTGAAAAGGAAATGCTGCCGCTCAAGGGCAAGAAGTTCAAGAAGTACAATGACGACGATTCGCTCAAATGACAGGTCAACGGAAAAACGATTCAACGGAGCACCGGAGTGCGGCTCGTTGATGACGAAGACCAGATCACGTTCGAGCTCATTGATCAGGCCATCGCAGTCGACGGTCGCTGGTACGTCGTCCGCCTCTGTACTGAGGATCTCGAACAACAACTGAAGAAGGCTGAGAAATGACCACGCCAGGTCTCTCATTTCGGTTGCGGGCTATTCGAGTCGGCCGTTGGCTCTTCGCTGACCTGCGCCAGTTGATCGCGGTCGTGTTGCTCGTTGTGACCGGCTGGATGATCTATGACGAGGCGTTTCGTGCATGGGATCCAAATCGTTGGCGGCCAGCGATTGCCGTGGAATCGCCGGTATTCGCTCAGGTCTGTGGGGCACACGGGAGCTGGCACGTCTTGCTGAGTTGGCGGAGAATCGATGCTCCCTGGCGACTGCATTTTGAGCGCCGTTCCTATCTCGGAAACGCTGGTTACCACCATTCGACGGGAATCGAAGCACGCGGATTTGCGTTCGTGGCTTTGCCTCACCGAGTCAACGATGGCGACTATCTCCTTGACCCTTATGCCGCAGTTGCTCTTCCCTATTGGTTCGTTGCGGTCGGCAGTTCCGCGTGGCTGGCATGGCGACTCCGGAAGCGAAAGCCGTTGCTGTCGACCGACTCGGCGTTACCGCCAACACCCGTTTGACCGACTTCCAGGAGCGACGTATATTCCTCGCGTCTTCAACCAACGGAAGCTTGCCATGCCACGCGGTATCCTCAATCCGATCTCCATTATAGCGGTCGCTGCCGGGATTGAACTTCCCGCCAGCGGCCTTAGTCAGCGGCTTTGAGCTTGAGGCTTGTTTCATTTCGTGATGACGTTGTCACCCTCAGGTCGATCGCCTGAGGGTTTTTTGTTGCCAATTCGTAGTTCCGCCTTTAGGCGGCACGAGCTGCAACGCTTGAAAGAAAGGACCGCCTGAAGGCGGAACTACGAACGATGACTCGAACCCAAATCTACGACACGACCCTGCGCGACGGCAGCCAGGGTGAGGGCGTGAACTTCTCGTTGCAGGACAAGCTGCTGATCACGCAGCGCCTGGATGACTTGGGCTTCGACTTCATCGAGGGTGGCTATCCCCTCTCAAACCCAAAGGACACGGAGTATTTCCAGCGGGCGAGAGACCTCGACCTGAAGCACGCGACGGTGACAGCGTTCGGCATGACTCGACGGCGCGGAGCGGCACCGGAAGACGACACCGGCATGGTCGCGCTGCGGGATTCACAGGCCAAGATCTGCGTCATCGTCGGCAAGACGTGGGACTTGCACGTCTTCGAGGTATTGCGAGTCGATGAAGCCGAGAACCTCGCGATGATCCGCGACTCGGTCGGCTACTTGCACGGCGAGGGACGCCGCGTGTTCTACGACGCCGAGCACTTCTTCGACGGCTATCGAGCCAACGCGGAGTTTGCGCTCAAGACAATCAAAACCGCTGAAGAAGCCGGAGCCGAAATCGTCGTTCTCTGCGATACGAACGGAGGACGATTGCCAGAGGAAATCGCTGAGGCCGTCAAAGCCGCGAAACAAGCGTTGAAGATTCCCGTCGGCATTCACTGTCACAACGACTGCGACTTGGCGGTCGCCAATTCGCTCGCGGCCGTCGATGCCGGTGCAATCCAGGTCCAAGGCACGATCAACGGCATCGGTGAACGGTGCGGCAACGTCGATCTATGCAGCGTCGTCGCCAACCTCGCCTTGAAGAAGTCCGGTTACGAAGTGCTGGCCGAGGGAGGTCTCAAACATCTCGCCGAGCTGTCGCGCTACGTTTACGAACTGGCGAACATGAACTACCGCAACGGCCAGCCGTTCGTGGGGACGAGCGCGTTCGCTCACAAAGGCGGCATGCACGTGCATGCCGTCAACCGCTTGGCGAAGAGCTACGAACACATCGAACCGGAAACCGTCGGCAACGTGCGGCGAGTGCTGATCAGCGAACTCTCCGGCAAATCGAACATCGTGGCCAAGACGACCAAGTACGCGATCCAGAACGACACGGCGATGATGCAGAAGATTCTCGACCGCGTGCAGGACTTGGAGAACGAGGGCTTTCAGTTCGAGGCGGCCGAAGCGTCGTTCGACCTGCTGGTCCGCAAGATCGTCGGCCAGTACGTCCCGAAGTTCGAGAAAGTCCATTACCGCGTGAACGTCGAATCCGACGGCGGCCTGCGCGACGATTCGGTGGCAGTCGTCTCGAACAGTGAAGTCCCACCCGCGACCGAGGCCACAATCAAGCTGCGCGTCGCCGGAAAACTCGAACACGTCGTCGCCGAGGGAGACGGCCCGGTCAATGCGCTCGACACCGCGTTGCGGAAGGCACTGATCCCCGCGTACCCGAACCTCGCTGAGATGCAGTTGGTGGACTACAAAGTCCGCGTCATCAACTCGACCGCCGGCACGGCGGCGCGTGTGCGAGTCGTCATCGAAAGCCGCGACGCTCACGAAGTCTGGACGACCGTCGGCGTCAGCGAAAACATCATCGAAGCCAGTTGGCTCGCGCTGGTCGACAGCGTCGAGTACAAATTGTTCAAAGACGAAGAATCCTCGCCGTCTTAATTTCACAATCCCCGGAATGCAGAAAGGGCCCACCCATGTCTCGTCGCCTCCTGTTGCTCGCTGCCGTGTCCTGCTTGTGTCTCACGTCACTTCACGCTGATGACAAGAAGCCGAATGAAGACGGATTCGTCTCACTCTTCGACGGCAAAACACTCGATGGTTGGTCCGGAGCGAAGGACGCCTACAAGGTGGAAGACGGCAGCATCGCCTGCGTTCAAGGTACGGCGGGCAACTTGCTGACGGAGAAAGAATACAAGGACTTCGTATTCCGCTTCGAGTTCCAACTGACCGCCGGGGCCAACAACGGGCTGGGCATTCGCTGCCCGATGGTCGCAAAAGGCAACTTGCACATCGACGGGACCGAGCTGCAGATCCTCGACAACACCGCCGAGAAGTACAAAGACCTCAAGCCGTATCAATATCACGGCTCGGTCTACGGCATTCAGCCGGCGAAGAAGGAGGGGCTCAAGCCGCTGGGCGAATGGAATTCCCAAGAGGTCACGGTCCAAGGCCGCAAGATCAAGATCGTGCTCAACGGAGTAACGATCGTCGATTGCGATCTCGACGAGGTCACCAAGAACGGAACGATGGACGGGGCCGAGCACCCCGGCCTCAAGCGAACGACCGGCCACATCGGCTTTCTCGGCCACGGCGACCGCGTGTTGTTTCGCAACATTCGCATTAAAGACTTCGCCAAATAAGCTCACCATTCGCACGCTGGCCAGCGTTTCGAGTCTGCGTGAGTGCCTGAGAAACCCATTGGCGATCAACCTACAACGGTTCCGCGTGTTTCCGGCAATGCCACCGATTTTGCACTCAGAAATTGCGCTTTATGCCTGAGTCGGCTCCATCCCCGATTTCTTCCGAAGAACAACGCCGCCGGTTGCTGCGTATTCGTCGTTTGGCGAAAACGCTGGGCTTCGAGGGATTGGTTGAGTATCGTCATGTCGTGAGCAATTCGGGGGGAGCGCAATACGGGATCGGTTCCACTTCAGATCAGGATTTGTTGGTCGTCTTTGCCGATGCTTTTGAGCGTGATGCAGACCCGCATGACTTTTCTTTGGAGGCGATCCTCGCCCACGAGCGTGGCCATCAGTTGATTGTTTGGCACCCCAAACTCTCACGCATTTTGGCGAGAGGAATCGAGTTGGTCTCCGAAGAGATTTTGGCCTCGTTGATTGGCTCGCTGATTGTGGAAAAGGAACAGGATCGACGTGACCTTTACCACAAAGCCTTGTACGAAGCCGTGGCCCACGGAATAGACTCCACCCACGCCATTCGTTTGCTGCATGAACTTCGTCTGCTTCTGGAGAAAGCGCTATGATCGGCCCCAAAAAGCTCAGCGAGATCAAACGAGAACTGCGCCAAGCCTTAAGCAACGCCCCAGCCGTCGCCGCTTGGTTAGATCAGCAAGCCTCCCACTCATTGCCGAAGAAAGGGCGAGTTTCGACCGTTGAGGAGGATTTGTTGTGGGTCCGTGACCTTCTGCAAGAACCCGTCGTCGGCCCGAAGCCTCGCACTCGCGGAGCGAAAAAACAAAAGCTGAAACGAACGTCGGTCGTGGGGTAGGACGGAGCCAAAGACTCGGCTCACGAAAAGTTTTCGC
>SXKJ01000215.1 GCA_005778115.1 Planctomyces sp.
CCGATGAGGCCGCTTGATCCGAGCTTGAGCGGCCGACACTTCATTTTGTGAGTTGGATTCATTCATGTCAGAACTTATAGCGCCCAAAAAACTTTCTTGAAGTTCGGCTTCTAAAAAATCACAGCCTCTTCGGGTTACTTTTTCAAGCCAGCACTTCTTCGATCGGCTGCCCCCCTTGAGCGATCTCGACCGGGCGGTTGTTGTGATCAGGAACACGCATCTCCGGGTCAATGCCAAGACACCGATAAATCGTCGCGCACAGATCGGCGGGGCGAACGGGCTTGTCCTTCACATACGCGGCTTGCGAATCGGAGGCTCCGTAAACGGTTCCACCGCGAATGCCGGCCCCGGCCAACAGCGAGCCGTAGCAGTTCGTCCAATGATCGCGGCCCGCGTTGCCGTTCACGCGCGGAGTGCGGCCCATCTCGCTGGTGACGCAAATCAGCGTTTCATCCAACATCCCGCGAGCCTGCAAGTCCGCCATCAACGCGGACATCGTTTGATCGAAACCGGGCAGCTTGTTGTTTTTCAGGATGTGGAAATTCTTTTGATGAGTGTCCCAAGCGTCGTAGTCGACGTTGACCGGTCCCCAGAAGAGATCCCACGTCACGTTGACGAAGCGGACTCCCTGCTCGATCAACCGCCGGGCGATCAAAGTTGAGTTGCCGAACAGGGTGTTGCCGTAGCGATCGACCGTCTTCGGATCTTCGAGAGACAGATCGAACGCGGTGCGCAGTTTCGATGATGTCAGCACATCGAACGCTCGTTGTTGATTGCGATCGAACGACGCGGTCGAGAGAGCTTGCTCCGCTTTGCCACGTTCATCGTCAATCTGTTGCAGCAATGAACGGCGCGAGTTCAAGCGGTCCACCGTCATGCCGTCCTTCAACATGCTGTTGGGCAGCAACGGTGCTCCGCGCACGATCTGTGGATTGCCCGGCACCGGCGCGAATCCGTCCTTGTCGTAGAACGGCATCGACTCGGTCGTCAGCCCGTCAAACCGCTTGCCGAGAAATCCGCTGTACGGGCCGGATCTTCGAAACGCCTGGCCCCAGCCGAGCCACACCGGCATGAAAACGTAGTCGGGCAGCTTCTTCTGTCCCGCGCTGAGGTACTCACACACCGACCCCATGCTGGGGGGATCGGTGTCGCGCGGGTGCTGATCGGGGGGCATCAAGTCGTAGCCGGTATAGCACGGTAGGCAGTTGTGACAGCCCGCCTTGTGGTTGATCGAGCGTATGAACGCCGTGCGATGCGCCCACTGCGCGAACTGCGGCAGGTGCTCGCAGACGTCGATGCCGGGGACGTTGGTCGCGATCGGCCGGAACTCACCGCGCGTTTCCGACGGACCTTCCGGCTTCATGTCATACATGTCCTGGGTCGCAGCGCCTCCGAGCAAAAAAATGAAGATGACGTTTTTGGCTTTCGCGTGCCCGACGAGTCCCGCTTCCTCAGCCGCCAGCATCTGCGGCAGGCCAAAGCCGCCCAGCGCCGACAAGACTCCGGCTTTCAGCGTCTCGCGCCGAGTGATCCCATCGCAACATCGTCGCGGACTTCCCAGCATCGTCAGCATGGTTTGAGGCCCTCAAAGGTCGACAAAGAACGCATCAGTCACGTTTGACTGTAACTGGGTATCGGCAGCACGGCCAGCAAAAGTTCGAAGTTCCGCCTTCAGGCGGCCTCAACGTAGCCGTCACCAATCAACGCTGTCGAAGCATTCGGCTCATCACACGGAGTGGTGATGGCTACGTTCGCCGCAAAATCAGCACCACGTCCTGCGTCGTCGGCCCAATCGTCACCGGTTGCTTCAGGTCATAAGCGAAGTCATACGTCGCGACGTGTTCAAGTTCGGGGACTCGCGACAGCAGGTCGGACATCTGGGCTGCCGTGTAAGTCCGATAGTGCATCTCGTCTTCGATCCGCAGATGTTTCGTCGGCATCCAGATATCGAGCGTCATGCCGAGGTATTCCATGCGGCCTTTGCGATCGACTTTCTTGGACCACATGCGCGAGTTGATCTGCACATGTCCGCGCCGAGCGATCCAGGACTCTTCCTCATCGTGAGGGCCGCGAGTCGGGAGCAGGTGCAATCCCAGTGCGTAGATTCCGCCCGGAGCCAACGCGTCGGCCATGCACTTCAGATGCGCCTCGGCGGTCGCTTCGGTTGGTAGATGCCGAAACGTGTTGATCGTGTTGAACGCGGCATCGACCGGTTGCTTGAGTTGGAAGTCGGCCATGTCGCCCACGGTCACGCTCCTGGCGAAGCCGTGTTTCTTCAGACGATCGTTGCAGTATGCGACCGCCTTCTCATTGAGGTCGTTTCCGCTGACCTTGTAACCCGCCTTGGCGAATTGCAGCAGCAGGCGACCGGTTCCACACGCAGGCTCGAAGAGCTTGCGCACCTTGCGAGTCGCGTGGCGTTCAAAGCAGCCCCGCAAGAAATGAAACTCTGCCCGCCAGTCGGAGCCGAACAGCAACTCGTAGTACTGCGGGAAGTCATAGATGCTGGCTTGAATGGTGTCGGGCATTGGGAGGGGCTAGGGGTTGGGGGCTAGAGGCTAGAGGAACCGCGTCGCCGACCAAATTGCGGCGAGTGCGAGCGAGAGAATCGCGAACAGGGCCCCCACGGTAAAGCGCCACGCTAAAGCCTGTTCGATGAATAACAGAGCTAGCACGGTGGGGAGCAAGTAGATCGTCAACGAATGTGCTTCCGGTTCCGATTCGTCGGCCAAGGCGACGGCCGGTGAGTTCGCATCGCGCACGATGATCTCGTGGCCCTGTTCATTGCCATGCGACGTGGACCATTCGCGCGGATCGAGCCGTCGTGGATCGCTCTCGCGCGGATCAACGTTGATGGCAAAGCGAAGCGATTCTGGCGAGCGGGGCGGCGTCAGCCCCCCGGTGGTGCTGTCGTCAGACCGGGGGGTTGAGGCCGCCCCGCTCGCCAACGTGTAGAGGCCGGGGCGGAGCGTGTCGTTGAGGATGATCAGCGATCGACCGTCACGATCCACCGGCGTCAGAGTACTCGTGATGCCATCCGGCGTTGTCAGCGTGATGCTTGTTGAGCCGCTTGGAACTTCTCGCTGCTCGATTTCGCCGACCAGTGATTCGCGCGGCTGTGAGCGTCCCGTGGCGGCGTATTCGGTCAGTTCATGGATCAACGGCACGAAGCCCGCCGCCCAGATGGCCCATTCGCCCCACGTCTCGTCGAGCGATGTTGTGATGAGCACGCAGCGACCTCGGCCGAGTGATTGCGTCACGATGGCCGGATCGCCGTTCGAGAAGCGGAGCGCGATGTCGTAGCCGACGCTGCTAGCGTCGGTCCCTTGAATTCCGACGCTGGCAGCGTCGGCCACGGCCCGCATGTATTGCCGAATGAGCGCGGTCTCTAATCCGGCACCGGGATTGCCTCGAAACTCGCGCAGCAGCGGGTGTGTGAAGTCGCCGGGATCGAAACCGAACGCGGAGGGTGTCCCGTCGTCGTTGGTGCTCGTGACGAGTTCGTTCAATCGCACAGCCATCAACCCACGCGGCCCAAACGCGACGTCGTTGAGCCTCTCGACCGAGACCGACGGACCAAGTGAGACGATGACTCCGCCACCGTTCTCGGCGAAACGCCGCAGACGTTCGACTTCTAATTCGGTCAACGTGCCGACGTCGCAGAGGAAGACGACATCGTGGCGGTCGAGTTCGACGTTCGGCAGTTCGGAATCTGGAACGGTTGTGACTCGCAACCAGCGAGGGCTCGCTGCTCGGTCAGTCGTTTTGGGGGACAATGCTTGCTCGACGAAGAACGTCGCCGCCTCGCGCGGGCGGGCCGAGGGGCGGCCGTTGACCAGCAGCACGCTCAATTCCGATCGCACGCTGAGCGGCAACCAACGTTCGTTGTCGGCGGGCAACGAGTCTTCTTCCAGTCGCACCGACAGCGAGTGCTCGCCCGACGCCGGCGCAGTGAGAGTGAATTCAACCGTCGCATCTTGGCCGAGCGGTACATCGACTCGCCGCGAGTCCGCAAGTTGATCGTCAATTCTCAGTTCGACTCGTCGCGCGGTCAGCGGCACGGTCCCCGCGTTGCGAAGCGTCGCGGTGACGGTCATTGGTTGCTCGGCCGCGAGGATCGGCGGATCGGTGGTCAGGCCGACGACTGCCGCGTTGTCCGGCTGCGCAGAACCGACGTCGATTAGCACCAGTTCGTAGAGCAGGCGGCCCGCCTGCTCATCAAGAAAAAGCAGGCGAGCCGCCTGCTCTACGTCCCAGTTCTCCGCTTGGAAGTCGGAGATCACCACGACTTCGCAGCGTTCTTGCGGCTGCTTGACGGCGATCAATTCGGGAAGTTGCCGCAGCGTCGCCGCGACATCGCCGCGTTCAAACGTCTGCGGCAACCGATCAATCTCTTCGAGTACCGCGCTCGCCACGAGCGTTGGCTGACGGATCAGCAAACGGGGCTCCGAACCGGCGATGCGTGCCAGCGCGAAGCGGTCGCCGGTGTGGCTCTTCTTGACGATGTCGCGTGCGATCCGCTTGCCCGCTTCCAACAGAGTCGCCGCCTCGTTGTCGGGAGTGCTCGTGGCTTTGCAGCCGAGACTCAGCGAGACATCCAGCACGATGACTCGCAATGTCGGCGGTGTTGTTCGCGCAAGCTTCCCCGCGTCCGCCCATCGCGGCCGAGCCAACGCGAGCACGACCAGAGCCAGGATCAGCACTCGCGCCGCCAGCAACAGCAATTGCTCCAGCCGAGTCCGCCGCGACTGCTTCCGAGCCGCCGCGTGCAGGAACTGCATCGCCGCCCAAGTCACTTCGCGATACCGGCGGCGAAACAGCCAGTGAATCAACACTGGTACCGTCGCTAGCGCCAGCCAACCCAGCAAAGCGGGACTGGCGAAGCCGAAGGCGAGCAGGTTGAGAGAGGACGAAGTCATCAGCCCCAAAGTAACCCGAAGCGTCAGCGAGGGCGAGCGTTCTCAACGGTGACGTTCCTGTGATGGACGCTTCTTGGAGCGCTCGCCCTCGCTGACGCTTCGGGTTACTTTGTGGGGATGACGGTTTCAAACATTTCACCGATCGGTTTACGACTGCTCGACCGGCGTCGCTTCTTGAACGACTCGGCCCACGGGTTGAGCGGCCTCGCGCTGGCGACGCTGCTTGCGCAAAACGGATTGTCGGCGGAGGACCGATCACCGATCCGGCCGAAGATCCATCCGGCGACTCCGTATGCCGCTCGGCCGGCGCACTTCGCGGCGAGGGCGAATCGCGTGTTGATGATTTTCTGCTCCGGAGCCGTTAGTCATGTCGACTCGTTCGATTACAAACCGGAGTTGATCAAACGTCACGACACGCCGATGCCGGGGAACGACAAGCTCATTACGTTTCAGGGAGAGAACGGCAATCTGATCAAGCCGCTGTGGCCATTCCGACCGCGTGGTGAGTCGGGCAAGAGGATCAGCGACTTACTGCCAAACCTCGCTGGCCTGGCCGACGAGATGTGCTTCATTCATTCGATGACGGCGAAGTCGAACACGCATGGTCCGGCCGAAAATCAGATGAGCACCGGCTTCATCCTCGACGGCTTTCCGGGCGTCGGCTGCTGGGTCAGCTACGCACTGGGCAGCGAGTGTTCCGACCTGCCGGCGTTCGTAGCGATCCCCGATCCGCGCGGCGTGCCGCAAATCGGTGCGAGTCATTGGAACTCAAAGTTTCTGCCGGCCGCGTTTCAGGGAACACCCTTCACCGCCGACAAGCCGATCCCCAATCTGCGCCGTCCGCCGGAGATCTCGGAAACAACCGACGCGGCGACACGCGACTTTCTGCGACGGCTCAATGAAAAACATCTGGAGAAGAATCCCGGCGACAGCGAGTTGCTCGCGCGGATCGCCAGCTATGAACTCGCCGCGAAGATGCAGATTAGCGCGGCGACGGTCGCTGATCTTGCTCAGGAATCAGAGGTGACTCATAGGACTTATGGGACAGATGACGCCAGCAAGACGAAAGCCGGCTTCGCGCGGAATTGCCTGTTGGCCCGACGGCTGATTGAACGGGGCGTGCGATTCGTGCAACTCTTCAACGGCTCATACGCGATGGGCGAAGGGGTCGGCAATTGGGACGGTCACAAGACTCTTCAGCAGCAATACTCGGTTCACGCGCCGATCCTCGATCAACCTTGTGCCGCACTGCTGCGAGACCTCAAGCAACGTGGCCTACTAGAAGACACACTGGTCGCGTGGGTCACCGAGTTCGGTCGTATGCCGACATTCCAAAAGGGAGCCAACGGCCGCGATCACAACCCGAAAGGTTTCACCGTCTGGTTGGCAGGTGCGGGAGTGAAAGCTCCGTTCTCTTATGGAGCGACCGACGAGTTCGGTCATCAAGCGATCGAAAACGTCTCGACGATCTATGACCTGCACGCCACGATCCTGCATCTGCTCGGCCTGAATCACGAGCGGCTGAGCTTCTACCACAACGGCATCGAACGCCGTCTGACCGACGTGCATGGGCATGTCATCAAGGATGTGCTGTCCTGACCGGCCGATGGCTGTCGGCTGAAAGCTGATGGCCGTTATCTCAACCCTTTCCGAAAGACGAATTCGTGTCTGGTTGGCAAACCATCGCAATCGCCGGCAAAGCGGCTGACATCTTTGAACCGTCACGGCCGAGCGATCCCGCGCGAGCTGTCCTCTTCTTACATGGGCACGGCTTGCAGACGCTCGCGAACAACGCGACTTACACGGCTGAGTTGGAACGGTATGGCCTGAGAGCGATCTGCCCTCACGGCCAACGCTCGTGGTGGCTGCCGGTTGTTTGCCCGGAGTTCGATGCCGAGCTGTCACCGATCGGACACATTCGCTCGAACGTGCTGCCGTGGCTGGAGTCCGCTTGGAACGTGAAGCCTCCCGCGCTGGCGGCGTTCGGAGTGAGCATGGGTGGGCAAGGAGTCTTGCAGTTGGCGTATCGGCATCCGAATGAATTCCCGGTCATCGCCGCGCTCTCGCCGGTGATCGACCTTCAGGATTGGCTGGGACACGGACTGCCGCTCGACGAAATGTTTGCCGATCAAGAAGCCGCTCGGCAGCAGACGGCGACGTTGCAGGTGCAGGGATTGAATTGGCCTCGGCATCAGTTCTTGTTGTGCGATCCGATCGACCGCGACGCGCTGCCGGGTGTCGAGAAGCTGGTCAGCAAATTGAATTCGTCCGGCGTCCCCTTCGAGCGTGACTTCACGACGTCACACGGCGGGCACTCGTGGGAGTACTTCAATCATCTGGCTCCGAGCGTGATGCAGTTCCTGGTCAAACGATTGGATGCCGAGCATCGGCGAGTCGTGTGACTGTGGCGCACGCGGCTCGCGTGCGTCGATTTCGTCAGATTCGCACGCGAGCCGCGTGCGCCACAGGCAACCATGTTCGAGACCTTCGATCACACCGCTGATATCGGCTTGCGAATCAACGCGGCAACGTTGGAAGAATTGTTCGTCGATGCCGCTCGCGGGCTGATGTCGCTGCTTGTCGAGAACATTGACGACGTACAGCCGACGCTGACGGAGACGATTCAACTTGTCGGCACGGAGGTCGATTACCTGCTGTTCGATTGGCTCAACGAATTGCTGTTCCGATTCGAGACGCGCGGGATGCTGTTCCGCGAGTTTGACGTGAGGCTCGAAGGGGGGAACTTGGGGGCCACAATTCGCGGCGAGTCGTTTGACCGCTCGCGGCATCATCTGGCTCACGAAGTGAAGGCGATCACGTATCACGGCCTGTCGGTCGAGCAAACTGAGAGTGGCTGGCGCGTTGAACTGGTGCTCGATATTTGAGTTCGTGGGGCAGGTTTTAAACCTGCCAGTGCGAGTCGCTTCAATTCAGGCCGGGCAGGTTGAAAACCTGCCCCACGTTACCGCCCCAGCACATGTCGCAGCGCGCCTTCCAGCGTGGGACAACGGAACTGATAGCCGGTTTCTTGCAACCGATTCGGCACGACGCGCGTGCTGGCGAGCAACAGCTCATCGCCCATTTCGCCAAGCAACAGCTTCACGACAAACGCCGGCAATGGGGCGATCGTGGGGCGATGCAGGACTCGGCCGAGGATCTTGGTGAACGCGGCGTTCGTCAGCGTCTCCGGCGCGACCGCGTTGACGGGGCCGGTGAGTTCGTCGTGTGTGATTGCGTGATGAATCGCTCCGACCACGTCATCGAGTGCAATCCAACTCCAATACTGTCGGCCGGAGCCGACGACTCCGCCGGCACACAGTTTGAACGGGGTCAGCATCTTCGCGAGTGCTCCGCCGCGAGGGGTCAGCACGACGCCGATTCGCAGATTGACGACGCGAATGCCTGCTTGCTTTGCCGGTTCGGTCGCGGCTTCCCAATCGCGGCAGACTTCGGAAATGAATGTCGGTCCCGGCGAGCTGCTTTCGGTCATCACTTCGTCTCCGCGATGGCCGTAAAAACCGATCGCCGATGCGCAGACGAAGACTCGCGGCTTGCGATTCAGTTTGGCCAAAGCGGTGCTCAGCAGACGCGTGCCTAAGACTCGGCTGTCGCGAATGCGAGCCTTCTTCGCGGCGGTCCAGCGTCCGTGAGCGATGTTGTCGCCCGCCAGATGCACGACCGCGTCGATCCCTTCCAGCTTGTCGGCGTCGATTGTGCCGGCGGTTGGGTTCCAGGCGATCTCGTCCGTATTGCGCGGCGTGCCGCGCACGAGTCGCAGTGCACGGTGTCCGCCGGTTGTCAGAAACGGGACGACGGCCGAGCCGACCAATCCGGTGGAGCCTGTCACGAGTATGTTCATTGGTTGGATTCCTTGTTGATCTCGCGCGACTTGATGAGCCTTTAAGTCGGCGATCGTGACTCGATGCCGATACGCGAATGTTCGTTCGAGCATCTTGCGAATGTGACGCCCCAATACCGCTCGGCCAATCGCCGCCAGAGCGACATCGTACTGAATGCGATCTTCCAGCCAACTCGCTGAGTTCGCCGGTTCGGCCGGAGTCATCCGATGTGTGTGCTCCCAGCGCGAGAAGGGGCCGACGATCTGGTGATCTCGAAAGCCGATTCCGTCTGTGAGCGCGTGATGTTCCGCGATCCAGCGTTGTCGAAAGGGGCCGACTGGGATCACGAACTCGGCACGCTCGCCGTTCGATAACGACCGCGCGGAGGTTCGGGGTTCGATGTGCTCCCACGGTGGCATCAATCGCTCAAACGCGCCGGGCCGAGCATGCCAGGCAAGTAACTCCTCGGCCGTGACCGGCATCAAGCTGCGTTGGATGATTTCAGACATGGACGCTCCGTAGCCTGACTCTCCGAGTCTGTGAAACAATTGACGCAAATGCGAGCGGGGCGGCGTCAGCCCCCCGGTACTTCGTGGCGATCATGCCCACCGGGGGGCTGACGCCGC
>SXKJ01000216.1 GCA_005778115.1 Planctomyces sp.
CTTAGAAGCGGATTCCAAACCGTACCGCGACCGTCAGGGAGCGGCCCTTGTGTCGAACGCGGACCGCTCCCTGACGGTCGCGGTACGGTCATCTCTCGGCCGAGGTGACGAACATGCCAACCACACGACGCGAACTCTTACAAACAGCGGCCGCTAGTGCGTTCGCAGCCACCATCCCTTGGCTGGCGGCTCAAGAGACCACCAAGCCGCGAGCAGATCTCGCACGACAACTTGGCGCCACGACCGGCTCATTCGTGAAGCACCTCAGCAAGACTCGCGCGGAGGGCAAGCTGCGACTGCTCGACCTGCCGAAGATCATGTGCGATGAACTCGATTTGAAAGTCCTGGACCTGATGACCGCGACGATCCCTTCTTGGGAACCGGACTATCTCGACGAGTTGAAAGGCAAGGCGCCGAGGCGGGATGCGTCATCACGAACTTGAAGATGAATCAGAAAGAACTCGATATGACCAGCACCGATGCTGACGTTCGCAAACGGTCGCTGGACGAATACCGCCGCACGATCGACGCGGCTCAGCGCTTGGGTTGCCGCTGGGTCCGACCATTGCCCGGCTCGAAGCGGCCGAATCTTGTGTTGCTCGCCGCCGCGTATCGCGAGTTGATCGACTACGCCAAACCGCGCGGCATCGAATTGTTGATCGAGAACTTCGGCTGGATGCAAGACGATCCCGCCGTTATCCCGCTCGTGATCAAGGAAGTCGGTCCCGGCCTGCACGCTCAACCCGACACTGGCAACTGGACCGACCAGTCCCGTTACGAAGGACTCGCGAAAGCATTCCCGCTCGCCGTGACCTGCGACTTCAAAGCCAAAGAGCTGAGTCCCACCGGCGAGCACACCGCCTACGACTTGCATCGCTGCTTCACCATCGGCTGGCAATCTGGCTTCCGCGGCCCGTGGTGCTTCGAGCATGCTCACGCAGACCTACCGGGCCTCTGGCGCGGACTGATCAAATTGCGTGACTTGTTGCGCAAATGGATGGATTCAATGTGACCGTTTTCTCGCATCATGATAGGCGTGTCGTGAGCCTGCCTTCGCACCAACGGTGCGACACTCGAAAGCCCAGGGCATCGCCCTGGGTCAGGCATTTGAGAGGATATTTCCAGCCCTGAAGGGGCGCAACTTGCATTGGTGCCATGCGATTGACGCCCCGTTGGGGCTAAAACACAGAGGGGCTGTACTTACCCCAGGGCGTTGCCCTGGGCTTTCGAGTCCGTCCCCTTTGGGGCCAAAGCGGGAAGGCCGACATCCCCTCGTTCGATTTCGTCTGCTCAACCGCTTTTACACGAGTCCGCGTATTTTGCGGAGCGTCCATTCGATCGCGATCAGCGCGACGAAGAGAATTAAGAACGGCCAGTTGTCCCACAGGGTCGCGCGGGTAATCTCGGTTTCTTCGCGGCGGACGATCCCCTCTTTTTGGAGCCGTTCGAGGAAGGCTCCGTGTTGTTCCGGAGTGACAACGTGGCCTCCCGTCAGGCTTGCGAGTTCGGCGAGCAGGGCGTTATCGGCGGCGGGGTTGTCGAGTTCGAGGTCGCGTTCATCGACCAGGAAACGGGATGTCACCGGGTCACTGATCGGCAACCCGTTCTTGGATTTCGCCGTGACGCTGACCCAGTAGTCGCCGGCGTGTTCGGTCTGAGTGAACTGAGCGGTGAACTCGTTGCCCGCTCGTTGGGCCGAAAGCTTTTGTCGCTCCTCCTTCGGATTGGTGACGGAGACGTCGAAATCGAGATCGGTGAGTGGCGTGCCATCGGGCGAGCGGGCACCAAAGGCCAGACGGACTGGGACTCCGGGTAGATAGTTGCGCGGATCGATGCGGACCCAGACTGATTGGCCCTGATTGTCCTCTTTGCGAGCCAGCCAGAAAATCATCTGTCGCCAGAAGCGTTGGTGGGCCGTGCGGAAACCGTGCAACGGCCAGCGCCATGTGGTGTTGCCGGCAAACGCCATCACGCGCGCTTTGCCTGCTTCGTTCGACATCAGCAGCGGGTGGCCTTCCTCGGACTTCGCGAGGATATTCACGAATTCGTTCTTCGGCTTGAGCTTGTTGGCACCGTCGAGCGGCGGCAATTCCAACCATGCGGCGCGGTTCTTGTCGGCCGATTCGATCCGCATCACATAGTGATTGAGGCCGCTTTGAGTCGGGATCAACTGCAACTCTTCAGCGTGCCGCATGGCGGGATCGATCTCTGTTTCGGGGACCGTTTCGCTGGGGCGCATTGCGACCGGCAGCAGGTCGGCGAGCGGTGTGTCGGCATAGCCGCCGGCTCCGAAGCTGTGGTGGCCGCCGATCATCATCAGGCCGGCACCTTCTTCGACGCGCACGGCAAGCTGTCGGAGCATCTCGTTGCCGATGATCTTCGCCAGGACATCGCCGATGATGTAGACGTCGTATTGGCCGCGCTTGAACAACTCGGGGTCGATGTCATTCAGTTCGCGTTGCCGGCCCCCTCGAATCGGCTGCCAGTCCAACTGGACCTGATCGGTCGCGTTGAGCAGGCGGAGTTGTTTCTGTTCGCCCGGCAGCGAATCGAAGTAGGCGACTTTGATGCCGCCGCGACGGACCGTCAGCAGCGTTTCGCGAGCGTTGTTCGCCGTTTTGATCTCCCCTTCGAGCGACTCGACTTCGACCCGAATCTTGAACTCGCCGGGCAGGTCGGGGACGTATGAGAGCTCCACCGGAATGAGATCGGCATTGCGTGTCGGTTCGAGGTACACGACCGGCTGCGCGTTCTTCGAGGCGGGCGGAACCTTCAGCTCGCCGCTTTTAAGTCCCTGCCGCGTGCTCGGATCTTCGACCAGCAGCCGCACGGTCAACTTGCGTCCGGCGGCTCCCAACACCCGCAGCTTGGCTCGGAGAGGGACCGTCTTTTTCACGAACGCATACGGATCGACCAGCAAGTCTTCGACGATCAAATCGAGCGACGTGTCGGTTGTCCCTGTGCTCCCCAAGGCAACGGGAAAGATCGGGATTTGCAGTTCACCCAGCCGCCGTGCAATGGCTCGCGGATCGACGTCATGCGGCGGCAGCCCACGCTGCGCTCCTTCGGAATACAACAGAATGCCGGAGAGTCCTTGGCCTTGCGACTCGCGCAGGATCGACTCCAGAGCGAAGCCGATTGCCGATTGCTCGCCCGGCGCAGTGGGATCGGGTTTCTCGACCGCCTTGGGTTCGCGGTCGTAGTCGTAAAAACGGACCTCCATCTCTTTCTTCAGCTTGTCGATCGTCGGCTCCGCTTCCTTCAGGAGCTTGAGCAGGACGTCGCGACGAGTCATGTTGCCTGGACCGTCGGGCGTCTGCATCGACCGACTTTTATCGAGGGCCAGCGCCAGCATCGCGGCCTTGCGATCCTTCTTCGTCCATTGCAGCTCCGGACGCAGGATGGCGAACGCGAGCACGATCGCGGTGAGTACTCGCAACGAGACCAACATGCGTCGCCAGAACGGCGGTTGATGTCGCACGCGGCGCGGGTAGGTCAGAAGCACGAAGACGATCAGCCCGATGGCCGCCAGCAGCGACACCGGCAACGACCAGACCGGATCGAAAGCGAGTCGCAGAGAGGTAGTCGGCTCAGTCGGCATCGAAGGCAATGTAGCCCGCTTGTTCGGAGAGAGGAAAGGCGAACGTAGCCGTCATCGCTCCGCGTGACGAGCCGAGTGCTTCACCATCATTGGAACGCGGAGCCGACTCGACCGTCGGGAAGCGTTCTGCTCGTCACGCGGAGCGATGACGGCTACGTACCTGTCACCGGCAGTTTTGCTTCGGTCGGCGGGCTGAGCGCGCCTTCGACGGCGGTCAGCAGCAGGTCCAGGCGGAACGGCTTGTAGAGCGCGTGCTTCAGGCCCATCTGCCGAGCCTTCACGATCGAGTGGCCGGGGTCGTAGCCGAAGCCGGTCATCAGGATGATCGGCAGGTTCTCGTGGATCTGTTTGAGATCGCGGAAGCACTCGAAGCCGGTCATGTCGGACAGGTTGATGTCGATGATCGCCAGGTCGTAGTGCGTGCCGCGGACCAATGAGAACGCTTCCTGGCCGCATTGAAACGCTTCGACATCGCAGCCGAATTGACTGAGCAACTCGCGCGCGGCGTCGCGCACCGCAGCGTCGCTGTCCACGACCAGAATCCGTTTGCCGATCAGCAGCGGATGAGCGGCGGACGTCGAGGCGTCAGGAAGCGCACCGGGGACGGCGGCTCCCAGGCCGACTTCGTGAATCAACTGTTTGATTTCTCGCGTGTGCTGCAAGATCCGTTGCAGTCGCATGGTCGATTCCGGATCGAGACCGATGAACCGCTCCATCAATTGCGAGGCATCGACCAGGATGTCATCCGCCGGCTGAGCGACGCTCACCAGAATCCGCGTCGTGTTCTCGTTGGCGGCGGCGTTCTGCTGCACGACCAACAACTCCAGCGTGTTGAGCGCGACGGCAACCTCGCGGCTGAAGAGTTCCAGGAACTCCTGATCTTTCTCATTGAAGGCGTTCTGCAGCGAGCTTTCGACATTGAACGTGCCCAAGATCCCGTTATGCCGTTTGAGCGGTACGGTCAGCGAACTGCGGGCATTGGAGTTGCCGACCAAATACAACGGGTCGTGTGCCGTATCCAAACAGAGATAGCTGTTGCCAGTCGCGGCGACGTAGCCGGTCACGCCGTTGCCGGTCGGCCCGGCGAACAGTTCGCGTTCAACCGCGGCTTGCTCCATGCCGAAGACCAGCAGCGGAACCAGCCGCTTCTTGTTCGTGTGGTCGAGCAGTCGAATCTCGACCGTCTCGAACTTCAGCAGGTCTTTCGTGAAATGGACGATCTTGGCCTTGAGCAAACCCTTGCGTTCCTCCCAGTCCATTTCGAGCACTTCTTGCGGCGTCAGGTCTCCGAGTTCCAAGCCCGCTTGATAGATCGCCTTCATCCGTTCCTGTTCGTTGACTTCGATCGTGACATCGCGAACGAACGCGATCAGGCCGAAGGGAATGTCGGGATCGGCCTCGAAGATGGGTGTGATTTGCAG
Source organism: Planctomyces sp. (assembly GCA_005778115.1). GTDB lineage: Bacteria > Planctomycetota > Planctomycetia > Planctomycetales > Planctomycetaceae > SXKJ01. The sequence goes on from SXKJ01000216.1 coordinate 5,023, forward strand.
ATCCAGCCAGCGTGAGCCGCCGACCTGCATCAACCCGCGCGTCGTTTGATTCGTCGCCAGAGCCGTGTTGATCGGCGTGAAGTCCGGGCCGCGCAATTGAGCGGACTCAAACAGATCGAAGAACGGCAGTCCTTCACCACCGGACTCGCGGCCAGCCAGCTTTCGCAGTGAGGCATTGCACCAGACGACTTGCTCGTTGGTGTCGAGCAGCGCGTACCCATCAGGAAGTTGATCGAGCAGCCCGCTTCCCTGAATGATCGCGCTTGCCGGCGAGGTTTCCTCACCGCATAAGAACACACCGGAAAAGTTTCCTTCGCGGAGCCGCAATAAACTGTTCTCGACCGACTCGGAGGAGACGACTTCAAACTCGCCGCGAAGACGCTCGGCCAACGCCGAGACGCGATCCAACCTCCGGCTCAACAACAAAATCTTCGGCATCGGTGCCATCGCCGCCACTCTCCTCGCTGCATTCACAACGTCGCGAGCTATATACCCCTCGCGACACGGCGAAGCAATTCCCATGAAACAGGCGAGCGGGGTGGCGTCAGCCCCCCGGTGAATTATTGAACTCACCGGGGGGCTGACGCCGC
>SXKJ01000217.1 GCA_005778115.1 Planctomyces sp.
CCGCCGTGGACCAGCGAACCGCAACGTCGGCATCATGACTCAAAAAAACTCATCGCAGCCTCCTTGCTACGTGGGACTTGTTACATCCACACAGTCGCAGGAGGCTGCGATTTTGTTAATCCGAATTGAACGGTATTGGGGTTAGGACGCTCGCTGATGACATCTTTCGAGAGTGCGTCCTGCGAGCGAGATGCGATGGACCCCGCTGAGAAATCCTCGCTAGGGCGACGCCTGTTTGAATCCGCATGTGAATTGACCAAATCCGGGATACGCAGTGAAAACCCCGGTGACAGTGAAGATCAGGTGCGAGCGATTCTCAGACAGCGGCTCGAATGGAAGGAGCGCTGGGAGGAGATGCATTGGAAGACCAAGTAGTCGCGCTCGAAGTGATCGAGCGTCTTGCTCGATGAAGTGCGAAAAACAATTCCTTCCATGCCCCCGTTGGCGGCTGAGTAATTCCAGTGGTGGCTTGGCGTGATCGACAAAGCTGGCCAATCCGACCCACTACCAGTCGTGTGGACGTAATCTCTTGAAAGTCTGAGAGAACAATTGACACATTGATGCCCCGGACTATATTACCTCCGTCGCTTGAGCATGAGACGCCCGCTTCTTCCTGGGGTCTCGAACAGCTAGCTCTCCGAAATTGCTCGTGGTTTCCGCTGCGTTTGGCCTCGCGAATTGGGGCTGACGATCATGCCACTCCGGTGGCTGCGAGCCAAAGACCTGCTGGCTGGTCCGTGAAAACAAAGTCGCGGATCAATAAAGACTCGGGAAGAGATGACTCGGTGCCGTGGCTCCCTAAACCATTGGGAGTCTGTGAAGTCTGAGTCCTGGGTGGCATCGTTTGGTGAGTTTGTTCTCCCCGCAATCTCAGGTGATTTCCTGGCCCTCGGCCACTGTGCTATTCGACTGCGGCGCTATTCGGCCACAGCACTTATTAGCACGTCGTCGACCCAAGATCGGTTCCGCGAGGTCATGTGGCCTCCGACCGCGGTTCCTCAAACCGTCAATGAGGGTTTCTGTGCGTCTTCAGCGTCTGGGATGCTTCGCGGCATCCGCAGTTCAACGCGAAAGGCTCGCCGATTGTTTTCGGCTGGGCGATAGATCGCGTCGGAAGTTTGGCCCAAGTCGGGTGGCTCCCCTTCGACGGAAGAGGATGTTGCACGATGACAGCGGCTGGCTTGTCCGATGCCAGGCCGGTGCGAGGAAATTCTCGGCCGGTGTAGTTTGTTTCTCTTGATAGGTTCCCTTGTATGCCGGCACCGAAGAAAAGACCGACTCGTGCCGCGAGTCGTTCGACTGCGAAGCCAACCGTTCGGCGACGCACCACTCGCAAAACCAAAGACGCTGACGCCCCTGAAGGTGCCGCTTTGGAAAACCGCTCTGACGAATCGAACGTCGATTCAATCGAGGTGATCTCACCTCCCGCTTTTCTCGATCCGCCGCCCGAACGACGTGGACGCTCACGCCCGGATGACGGCCGCTTTGGAGCCAACGTGGACGACGACATCGTTTTTCCCGAAGACAACTCCGCTCCCGCACCGCGACCGCCGCAGGCTCAACCCATTGATCCCGGACCGGTTCGCTACGATGACCGTCAGCAGGGCTATTACCAGCAAGACGCTGGTGGCTACCCCGCTCAAAACCAAGAGGGTGGCGGGGGCCCTTCCGATCGCGAAGGTGGACCAGCCGGCTCAGAAGAGAGCGGCCCGCTTCGTCGCCGTCGCCGTCGCCGTCGTGGACGCGGCAATAACGGCGACATGAACAACATGCCTCAAGGAGGCCAACGAGATTTCGGCGGCGCTCCGCCACGAGGGCCTCAGGCACGCGGTAACGGCCAACAACGAGGATACGGGCAACGCGGCGGCAATGGGCAGCAGCGTGGATACGGTGGCGGCCAGCAACGCGGAGGCTATGGTCAACAACAACAGCGAGGCTACGGCCAGCAACGTGGCTACGAACCGCGAGGCGAATTCGGTCAGCGTGGAGAGGGCGGTTTTCGTTCTCGCAACGATGAGATTTCTCCCGATGAGCCAACCGTTGATTACGATGGCGTTCTCGAATTGCATCCCAAGGGATACGGCTTCCTTCGTGATGCGAAGAAGAGTTATTGCTCACAAGACTCCGATCCGTTCGTCTCCAGTTCGCTGATCGAGAAGTGCGGACTCCGTGAAGGGGTTCGAATCCTTGGCAAAGTGGGCATGGGTGCTCGCGGGCAAGGTCCGCGATTGAAAGCGGTCGAGAACATCGACGGCATGACGATCGAGGAATACGCGAACGTCAAGAAGTTCGACGACCTGACGGCGATCACTCCCAATTCGCGGGTCAAAATGGAGATCGGTCCCAAGCCGATCACGATGCGCGTGATGGACTTGCTCACGCCAGTCGGCCGAGGCCAGCGAGCCCTCATCGTTGCTCCGCCGCGAACCGGCAAGACGATGCTTCTGCAAGAGATCGCCGAATCGGTCAGCCGCAATCATCCTGACATGCACTTGATCGTGTTGCTCATCGACGAGCGGCCCGAAGAAGTCACCGAGATGCGCCGGCATGTGCGTGGCGAAGTCGTCGCCTCGTCACTCGACAGTGAGACCGAGAGTCACATTCGCATCAGCCAGCTCATCATGGAACGAGCGAAACGATTGGCCGAAGAGGGGAAGAACGTCTTCATCCTGTTGGACTCAATCACCCGCACGGCCCGCGCGTTCAACAAATGGACGAACACCGGCCGCACCGCGACCGGCGGTCTCGATGTGCGTGCTCTCGACATCCCGAAAAAGATGTTCGGCTCCGCACGGCAGTTCGAGGAAGGTGGCTCGCTGACGATCGTGGCGACCGCCCTGATTGAAACCGGCAGCCGCGCCGACGACGCGATTTTTCAGGAGTTCAAAGGGACCGGCAACATGGAATTGGTCCTCAGCCGCGATCTAGCCGACCGCCGTATCTGGCCCGCCATCGACATCACCAAATCCGGCACTCGACACGAGGAAAAGCTGTATGACCCGCATCAATTCGAAAGTATCGTGATGCTCCGCCGCAGCCTGATCTCGCTCAGCCCGGTCGAAGCGATGGAAATGCTCAGCCGCACGCTCGAACGCTTCCCGACCAATACTGAGTTCTTGGAGAGAGTAAAGTCGGTGCTTTGACCATCGTAGGATGGGCACTCTTGCCCGTCCCTGCGTTACACAACGTGCGAAACGGGCAAGAGTGCCCGTCCTACTTCAACGCTGAGCGCATTCGTTCGGGCATATCGGTCGTGATGCCGTGAATGCCTTCGGCCTGATGCCAAGCGGCTCGCTCGGCCGAGTTGACTGTCCAGACATACGCCCGCAATCCCGCTTGCGTGATCTGGCCGATGTCTCCCGATGGACGCTCTGGAAAGTTGTTGATGTCGAGGCCGTCGAGCTTCGCGGCCAATGCTCTTTGAACAAGTTCGGAGGTTGTTGGCCGTAGCACCGGTGGCTCATCTGTGTCGTTGCACGCGAGCCGCGTGCTCCACAACTGCTCGGTGACCCAACACGCGATTCGATCCGGCATTGCTCGTTTCACCGCGACGATCGTGTCGAAGTCGAGGCCGATGAGTACGGTTTGCTCACGAGACGTCTTCTCGGCCGATAGCACGCGGATGAGTTCGGGAATCGCATCGACTCCGCACTTCACTTCGATGAACAGTCGCTTGCCGAGCGGCACGATGTCGAGCACTTCGGCCAACGTTGGTATCCGTTCGCCGGCGAACTGCGATGATTTCCACGAGCCGACATCCAGTGTCTTCAGCTCCGCGAGCGTGTGATCCTTCACCGCCCAATCAATTCCACCGGTTCGCAGCATCGTGTCGTCGTGAATCGCGACGAGTTGTCCGTCAGCGGTGAGTTGCACGTCGATCTCGGCCGCGTCCGCTCCTTGCTGCCAGGCGAATTGAATCGCGGCCAGCGTGTTTTCCGGAGCATCCGCCGATGCGCCACGATGTGCGATGATTTCGACGTGAGGCATGTTTCCTCCGCTCGTAGTTCCGCCTTCAGGCGGTCATCTTTACCGAACGCAGCCACCTGAAGACGGGGCTACGAACGCGACAGCACATCCAACATCGCTCGGCAAAAGTCGGGCAGGTCGTCGGGCTTACGGCTGGAGACGAAATGCCGGTCGACGACAACCGAGGCATCCGACCAAATCGCTCCGGCGTTGATGAGGTCGTCTTTGATGCCGGGTGAGCCTGTCACCTTCACTCCGCGATATACGCCCGCGGAAATCGGCAGCCAGCCACCGTGACAGATCGCGGCGACCAACTTGCCGGCTGATGCGAATTCACGGATCAACTGCAACACCTTCGGGTCGCGCCGCAGTTTGTCCGGCATCCAACCTCCGGAGCAGAGGACGCCTTGAAAGTCGGCCGACTCCATTTCCGAGATCAACGCATCCGACATGCACGGATAGCCGTTCTTGCCGACGTATTTTTGGTCGGCCTTGGGACCGGCGATCGTAACGTGTGCTCCGGCTTCGATCAGACGCAGTTTGGGATACCAGAGTTCGAGATCTTCGTAAGCGTCCTCAACGAAGATGAGGATTCGCTGATTGATGAGGGATTGGGGCATGTCGGACTCCAAAACGAAAGCGGGGCAACATCACGGGAACAGAATCATGAAGGCAGGAGGTTGAATGATTTTGCCTCATCTGATTCCGAGTTCTTCACGCGTCGTAGTACATCGTGAATTCAAACGGATGCGGGCGCTGGCGGAGGGCATCGACTTCGTTCGTTGTCTTGTATTGAATCCATGTGTCGATCACGTCTTCGGTGAAGACGTCTCCCTTGAGCAAGAATTCGTGGTCGCGGTGCAGTGCGGCGAGGGACTGATCTAACGAACTCGGCACTTTGGGGACGGACTTCAGCTCTTCTGGTTCGAGATCGTAAAGATCTTTGTCGAACGGTGGGCCGGGGTGCGTGCGGTTTTGGATGCCATCGAGCGCGGCCATCAGCACGGCACTCATCGCGAGATATCCATTGCACGAGGCATCCGGGATGCGGAACTCGATGCGACGGCTTTCGGAGTTCGGGTTGTGGACCGGGATGCGAATCGCCGCCGAGCGGTTGCGGTAGCTATACGCCAGATTGATCGGAGCCTCGAAGCCGGGGACGAGTCGCTTATAGCTGTTGGTTGTCGGGCAGCAGAACGCCATCAAGGCCGGCCCATGTTTCAGAATGCCACCCATCGCGTACATCGCCAGATCACTCAGCCCGCCATATCCGGAGCCAGCGAACAACGGCGAGCCGTTTTTGAACAGTGAGAAGTGCAGATGCAGGCCGGAGCCGTTGTCGTTCCAGAGCGGCTTGGGCATGAACGTCGCCGACTTCCCGTGTCGCGCGGCGACATTCTTCACGAGGTATTTGTAGAGCAGCAGATTGTCAGCCGTGCGAAGCAACGGAGCGTACTTCATATCGACTTCGCATTGGCCGGCGGTGGCGACTTCGTGATGTTGGCCTTCGACCTCGATGCCGCACTCCATCAGCTTGAGCATGATCTCGGTGCGCAGGTCTTGCAGCGTGTCGGCGGGCGGAGTCGGGAAGTAGCCCTCTTTGAAGCGGATCTGATAGCCGGTGTTCGGTCCCTTGGAAGAACCTTTGCCGCGGTTCCATTGGCCCTCGATGCTATCGACGTGGTAGTACGCTTCGTGTTCGTTCTGATCGAAGCGGACGTCATCGAAGACGAAGAACTCGGCGGCCGGGCCGAAGTTAGCGACGTCGGCGACTCCCGTTTGCAGCATGTAGTTCGTGGCTTTCCGAGCCACATTGCGCGGGTCGCGCGGGTAATCCTGCCGAGTGGTTGGGTCTTGGATGTTGCAGGTCATCGCCAGCGTCTGGCTGAGAAAAGGATCGACGATGGCGGTCTCGGCGACGGGGACCAGCAGCATGTCGCTCTCGTTGATCGACTGCCAGCCGCGCAGCGAACTGCCGTTGAAGCCGAAGCCATCCTCGAAGCTCCGTTCTTTGAGGATCTTGGCCGGGATCGTGACGTGTTTCTGAGTACCCGGAAAATCCATGAAGCGCAGGTCGATCGCTTGAATTTCCCGTTCACGGCAGAGAGCCAGCACTTCGCGTGGTGTCATTGGTCGAGTCCCAATCGCAGGTGTCATTCGAGGCGGCGTATCGTAGCGCAGCGACAGGAGGGCTTCCAGCAGGGGCCGACTCGACGAGGTTGTCATGCCATCGAGAAAGAGCACGACGACATTTGGGCCAGCGTTCCGGCCAGGCAAGACATTCCGACCAATCGCAGAGCCCCGGCCGCACCCGGCACAGCGGCTATGCGAATCCTCCGGTCAGCGGCGAGATTTGCCGGTCGAATTCGTTTCCAGAGCCGAGTCACTGGCAAGCGGGCATTCCGATCTGGACGATGAATCCACCCGGTTGAGAAGCCGGAAACGCACCGATATCATGCCGCCCGTCGGAGGCGACCGCAGCCACCGATTGTGCCGGATGTGCGGCGGGCAACTCATCGTTAAGGTTTGCCGAATGAACGAAACGATTACTCTTGAGCTGACCAAAGACCAAAAGGAAATCCTCCTCAGAGGTCTTCGCTATGTGCGCAGCTCGATCATGCTGGATATCAACGATCTGCCGACCAGCGAGTCGGAAGATGAACGCCGCTCGAATCTCCGCCAAGTCACGGAGTTGGCCGAGCATGTCAACCGCGCTGCGGTGATGGCGCACTGAGCGACTCAACGTAGCCATCACCGCTCCGCGTGATGAGCCGAATTGCCAATAAGCGTCGATCGCACGTTCGGCTCGTCACGCGGAGCGATGACGGCTACGAAGCACTATGCGATACGAACACGTCTGCGTTGAGAGCCTCACCTACGAACTGCCTCCGCACGTCGTGTCGTCGGACGAAATCGAGCAAAAGCTTGCTCCGGTTTACGAACGACTGGGCTTGCCCTTCGGCCGCCTGGAATTGATGACCGGCATTCGCGAGCGACGCTTCTTCGATCGCGGAATCAAGCCCAGCCAGATCAGCGCGATCACTGCCAGCCGAGCACTCGCCACATCGGGCCTCAAGGCCGAGGACATCGGCTTGCTCGTTCACGGTTCCGTCTGCCGCGATCAGCTCGAACCGGCGACTGCCAGCAGCGTGCATCACGACGTCGGCCTGCCGAAGACCGCCGCAATCCTGGATGTCAGCAATGCGTGTCTCGGTTTGCTCAACGGAATGCTCGTGCTGGGGAACATGATTGAGCTGGGCCAAGTCCGAGCCGGAATCGTGGTCGGCACCGAGGACGGCCGCGATCTCGTCGAGGGGACGATCGACTCGCTGCTAAAGAATCCGAGCGTGACTCGACAGAGCATCAAGCTGGATTTCGCCTCGCTGACGATCGGCTCCGGTTCCGCAGCGATCGTGTTGTGTCATCGCGACCTCAGCCGCACGGGGCACCGACTCCTCGGCGGAGTTTGTCTGACCGACACCAGTCATCACGAACTCTGCGCTGGCGGCGTTGAAGTCGTCACGACCGACGGCCGACCGCGTATGCAGACCGATTCGGAAGCGCTGCTGCACGCCGGCATCGAGCTCGCCGGTGCGACTTGGGATGGATTGCAATCGGAACTCGATTGGAAGACCGCTGACGTCAACAAAGTCTTCACGCATCAAGTCGGCAAAGCCCATCGCAAGCTATTGCTTGACCGTTTGGGGCTGTCCCCAGAGATCGACTTCCCAACCGTCGAATTCCTCGGCAACACCGGAGCCGTCGCCCTGCCGACCGCTTTCGCTCTCGGCGTCGAACGCGGGCACGTCGCGACCGGTGATCAAGTCGCGCTGCTGGGCATCGGCAGCGGCCTCAGCTCGATCATGCTCGGCGTGAATTGGTAATTGCCCGGCCCAAAGCCGAGAGCCGTTATCTCAACCCTTTTTCAACAAGCTCTGGCGAGCGTGGCTACGCCCCGATTCTCGGAATATCATCGCGACTCAACGAGGAATGATGATTCATGAGCCGAACCCTTCAGATACTGCTGATCGCGCTGTTGACCTGTGGGATGACTCGCGCTGCTGAGCCGACATCCGACACAGACGCGATCAAGTTCTTCGAGTCAAAAGTTCGACCGGTCTTGGTCGCACGCTGCTTGAAGTGTCATGGTCCCGCGCAGCAGAAGGGACAACTGCGGCTCGACTCGCGCGAGGCGGTGCTTAAAGGGGGAGAGAGCGGCGAAGTCGTCGCCAGCGGCAAGCCGAGTGAGAGCTTGCTCATCGAAGCGATCAATCGAACCGGCCTCGAAATGCCTCCCGACACGCCGCTGAAAGACAACGAGATCGCCACGCTCACTGAATGGGTGCGACGCGGCCTGCCGTGGCCGACGGTTGATGGGAAATCGCGAACGCTCGAACCGGGCGGCAAGGGGATCACCGATGCCGACAAACAATATTGGGCGTTTCAACCGATCAAGGAACCGAGCGTTCCTGATTTGAAATCTCAAATCTCAAATTTCAAATTTCAAATTCGTAATCCAATCGACCACTTCATCGCCGCGCGACTCGCGGCTGACGGTTTCACTCCCGCTCCCGAAGCGGACCGCCGGACGTTGATCCGCCGGCTGACCTTCGACCTCACCGGACTTCCGCCGACTCCGGCTGAGATCACCGAGTTTGAGAATGACACGCGCGATGATGCGTATGGACGCCTTGTTGATCGGCTGCTCGACAGTCCAGCCTATGGCGAGCGATGGGCCAGACATTGGCTTGATCTCGTGCGCTATGCCGAGTCGGATGGTTATCGCAAAGACGATTATCGGCCCCATGCTTGGCGGTATCGCGATTACGTCGTTCGCTCCTTCCAAACCGACAAGCCGTTCGATCGGTTTGTCCAAGAGCAAATCGCTGGTGACGAGATCGACCCCGACAATCCCGATGCGATCGCGGCGACTGGTTACTTGCGGCTGTCGCTCTATGAATACAACCAGCGAGACGCTCGGACGCAGTGGAACGAGATCCTGAATGACATCACGGACGTGACGGGCGATGTGTTTCTCGGCTTCGGGTTGGGCTGTGCTCGGTGTCATGACCACAAGTTCGATCCAATCTTGCAGAAGGATTATTTCCGTCTGCGAGCCTTCTTCGCTGGCATCTTACCCCAGTCCGCACCGCTGGCGACGAAGGCGGAGCGAGAGGCAAATCAACTGAAACTCGCCGAGTGGGAAGCGAAGACCGCTGATATTCGCGCTCAACTCGCCGAACTGGAGAAGCCACACTTGGCCAAAATGAAGGCCGGTGCGATCTTTAAGTTTCCCGCGGAAATCCAAGTCCTTTTGAAGACCGAAGACATCACCACGCTGGCCCCGCTCGATCGTCAACTTCACGACTTGGCTTACCGCCAAGTGCAGTACGAGCACGATCAAATCGGCACGAAGCTCAAGGACGACCCCAAGAAGAAGTGGGATGAACTGCGAGCGGAACTCAAGAAATTCGACGACCTCAAGCCTGCTCCGTTGCCGATCACGGACGCGGTCACGGATGTCGGGGCGATCGCGCCGCCGACCATCATCCCTGGCGATAAAACCGAAACCGACATTGCGCCGGGTTTGCTTTCAGTGCTCGATGAGTCGCCGACGAAGATTGTCCCGGTTGCGACGGCTTCTAATTCCTCCGGCCGTCGCGCGGAGTTGGCTCGATGGCTGACGTCCCCCAGCAATCCGCTGACGCCGCGAGTGATGGTCAATCGCATCTGGCAGTACCACTTCGGCAAAGGATTAGTGGCAACATCAAGCGACTTCGGCCGGCTCGGCGAATCGCCCAGTCATCCGGAGTTGCTCGATTGGTTGGCCAGCCAATTCATTGGCCGCGCTCGGCGCGGGTCTCCCGACCCCGCCGCTGTCCGGACCGAAGGTCTCCCCGCAAGGAGTGCGAATTCAGAAAACGGGAGACCTATGGTCGGCGATTCCGGCGGGGTCGGGAGACCCGCGCCGAGCGCGGCGATCACACCGTGGTCGATCAAGGCGCTGCATCGCTTGATCGTGACTTCCGCGACATACCGGCAATCGGCAGCGCATCCCGATGGCGACAAGCAGGCTCTCAAAGACCCGTCCAATCGGTTGCTGTGGCGAGCCAACATTCGACGGCTCGATGCCGAACAGATTCGCGACGCGATGCTGCTGGTCTCCGGCAAGCTCGACATGACTTCCGGTGGGCCGAGTGTTCCCGCCTCGAAGCCGTGCCGCTCGATCTTTACTGAGCAGCGCCGCAACTCACCCGATGCGCTTCTGGACGTCTTCGATTCGGCCGACGGATTTTCGAGCACTCCCGAACGGAACGTGACCACGACGCCGACTCAAGCTTTGCTGATGATCAACAGCAAAGACTCGCTGGCTCGCGCTGCGGAGTTCGCTCGCCGAGTGAAGTCCGAATCCGGCGACGACCGCGAGTCGCAGATCGCTCTGGCGTACCGCCTCGCCTTCGGCCGCGACGCGACGGAAGCGGAAATCAAGACGGCTCTCGACTTCTTCAACCGCCAGGCCGCTCGCAATGCCGCCGCCGCTTCGTCCGTGTTGTCTGACTTCTGCCATGTGCTGCTGAACTCGAACGAGTTCTTGTATGTGGATTGAGCCATGATTCACTGCGCGTCACTTGATGAACCATTCTGGCGAGCGTGGCGGCGACAGCCCAATGGCACTCGCTTTGTGAGCGGCACGGCGCTAGCCGCCGGTATTTCACTGGAAGACGTCGCTCCCGAATCACCGGTGGCTAGCGCCATTCCGCTCAAAGCGAGTGCGATTGGGCGTCAGCCCACCGGTGTGTTCAATTCCGGAACCGAGGGACTGACGCCGCCCCGCTCGCCTGGTTCATTTTTGACAGTGATGTGTTCGATGTGTTTGCTTACGACGTCGATCGCACTTGCCGATGAACCGAATTCCGAGCCGAGTGATGCTCAGGTCAAAGCCTTTCGGCAAGCGGATCAAAACAAAGACGCCAAGCTATCCATTGAGGAATTCATTCTCGGCCGTGGTCCAGCCGAGTTCGCAAAACGGGACTTCAAGTTGTTCGACTTCAATAACGACGGGGCGCTCAAGCTGGAGGAGTTCGCGTGCGTGCGGACCGAAACCACGTTCGACCAGCCGGGCGTGATGCCGAGCTTTCTGACGAGCTGTGCCGATCAAGCGGTCGCCGCGCTCGACAAGGCGTTCGCGAATTGGGATCAGAACCCGGAGCTTGAAGTGGATCGGGGGACGTTCATCGCGGCCTTCGTTCGAGACTTGGGAAACAACGTGCTGCCCGTCAATTTGCTAGAGGTGGACCCTGACAACAATCGCAAAGTGAGCCGCAAGGAAGCTCGGCGATTCGTCGAGATCCAGTTGGGCATTCGTCGCAGCGACGGCAAGCTGTTGCAGTTTCCAAACGGCAACGTCGCCAACTACGCCGTGTTCCTGCACGCCGATGCGGATCGAAACGATGTCCTCGATCGAGCCGAATTCATCGAGCGGACCTACGGTGACCCCAAGCTGGAGGCCGAGGAATTCGTGAAGCTGAACACTGATGGCGACGAGGTCATCTCGTTCGAGGAATTCTGCCGCTTGCCGGTGCGTGGTTTCGCGGATCCCGTGGCCGAGTTCCGACACTTGGATGCCAACCTGGACGCTCGCGTGGACCCGCTCGAACTGCTGACGCGAGCCCCCGATTGGCAACGAAAACTCGCCGAGCACACGTTTCCCGGATTTGATCTCGATCAGGATGGCGTGCTGTCGCTGTCGGAATACCGGCTGACTCTGATCGCCAACAAGGTGCAGCCTTGGACGGCGGTGCTCACCGATCTTGACGACGACGAAGCGCTCTCATTTGCCGAGTTCAAGCTGGACCCGAAACGGTTTCCATTGCTGTGGCTGCTGTACTTTCACCGGCTGGATGTGAATCGCGATGAGTCGCTCTCGTTGAATGAGTATGACTTCAAAACGAAATCGCCGATTGAGTTCTTCGTCATGAACGGAGACGGCAGCGGCTGGCGGCACTACTTCAAGTTTGAAGGACGATCGAGTGTCGGTTCACCCGCTGTGTCGCCGAACGGCAAGATGCTGGCGTTCGACTCGCACCTGCGAAATGACCTGAGCACCAACACGGTTTATGTGATGGATTTGGAGACTCGAAGGCCGCACGCGATTTGTGTGGGGATGATGCCAACGTGGTCGCCCGACGGAAAACGCTTGGCTTGCTCGCGGAGCGGTACGAACAACACGCCGTACGGAATTTGGACAATCGGAGCAGATGCCGAGAACGCCCAACACATCGCACCCGGTTGGGGAGCTCAATGGTCCCCCGATGGTCAGCGAATCGCGTTTTACTCCGGTCTCGATATCAAAGCCTACAACGTCGAAACCAAAGAAACCGAAGTTTTGCTGTTGGCCAACGAGAATCCGTATCGGCAGATCTTCTGGAACATGTCCTGGTCTCCCGACAGCAAACAACTCTGCCTAAGAGGTCTAAAGCCCGACAACATGACGCAAGAGATGGCCACGCTCGACCCCACCGCCACTCCGAAGCTGAAAACGCGAGCAACCAACAAGGTTCAAGTTGCCGAGGACTCCGCATGGCATCCCAACGGCGAACGAGTCATCTTCGCGATGCACTGTCCCGAACAAGTTCGCTTGCAGTTGTATGAATTCAACCCGAAGTCCGATGATCCCCCGAAGTTGCTCAACGGCCAAGACCCCACTCGCAACAACAGCAGCCCCTGTTGGACACCGGACGGCAAACGCCTGATCGTGGTCAGCGTGGCGGACTGAAAGGCGATCCGAGAACCGTCTTTGTGAGCCGCAAGGCGCTAGCCGCGGGTCGGCGAAAAGAACCCGCGGCTAGCGCCTTGCGGCTCACAGGACGCCGAAATCAACACGAATAGCGGAGAATCAGAAAGCGTTGTCCCAGCGATGAGCGTCCCCGTTGATCCACAGGCATCGTCGAAACTCGAAGCGACGGCCTATCACGAAGCGGGGCATGCCGTGATCGCCCTGGCTCTGGGCCGCGCAGTTCAGCGTGTCAGCATTTTGCCGGGCCACGCCTGGCTCGGACGTTGTGAGTTCCAGAAGGGACGAGTTCGCCCCTCGGAAGATTGGTTGGAGCGTGAGATCCTGATCTCGCTCGCCGGCGCAGCGGCCGAGGCTCGACTGACAGGAGTGTATGACTGGGACGGAGCTGTCGCCGATCGGCGCAACGTCCGCCGACTCGCCGTACAACGAGCCAGTGAACGCCAAGCCGAACGGCTCGAACGCCGCCTCTTGTCCAAGGTGGAGCACCTACTGGATCAGGCCGGCCATTGGCGAGCCGTCGGACTCATCGCAGAAGAGTTACTGCGCTGCGAAACCATCAGCGGCCGAGCCGTGCAGCATCTGTTTGATCGGGGATGCCAACAGGCGGACGACTCGGTGGCGATGTAAAGGCGACTTCCACTGGAGTGCTTGTGAGATGTTGACCGAAGTCATTTGACTCACGCTGGTCCAATCGGCGGTCGGCTTTTGGGATCACCCCGTTCTGATTCACTGTATCGGGACTCGCAAATTCTGGAGCCTGTGGAATGCTCGAACTCACAAGAGCGGCAAGTGATCGCGCTTCGGCGGCCGCCGCGAACTTCTCGGTTCTCTGGACCGCTTGAATCACTCACCACCCCTGATGACCTACACGGAACGCGCCTTGGAAATGCTGACCGCAACCAAGATTCGCGAAGCCATCGACTTGAGCCGTGAGCCGGAATCAGTTCGTCGGAGCTATGGCGAGTGACTCGATCCTCGCAATCAAGGCTTGGATTTTCTGCGAGCTCGGCGACTGGTTGAAGCGGGCGTGACGATGGTCTCGGTGGCCGCTCGATTCCCGGTCAACATTGGCGGTGGAGTCAACGACCCCGGCGGCTGGGACACGCACGTCGCCAACTTCAAATTGCCCCGAGCGAAGCTGCCGATCTACGACCAGGCAGTCGCCGCCCTCATCACCGACCTGCACGAACGCGGTCTGTCCGACGACGTGGCGGTCGTCATCTGGAGCGAGTTCGGCCGTCAACCACGCATCAGCGACGTGACTCCCGACGGCCGCGGCCACTGGCCCAGCGCCGCATGTGCGTTGATTGCCGGCGGCGGCTTGCAGATGGGCCGAGTCATCGGCGAGACCGATGCGCGCGGCGAGAAGGCACGCTTCAATCCCCTCGGCACTCAAGACGTCCTCGCCACGCTGTACCACGTCCTGGGCATCGACCTCTCGCAAACCCTGGCCGACCACAACGGCCGCCCCCAATACCTCCTGGACCGAGGCGAACGAATCGCCGGCCTCGTCTAACGGGCCGCAGGACTTGGTCTCGGAGATCGACGGGCATCGTGCTACTTTCCGTCGTCAGAATCTCGATTCTTACTTAGCGGAGACGAATGATGGCCGAACTCGTCATCAAGGATGTGGACGAAGCGAC
>SXKJ01000218.1 GCA_005778115.1 Planctomyces sp.
CTTCGACCCGGTTGCCTCGACAACCGAACGGCCTCCACTTTGAACTCTCGGGTAAACTTCCGTCGCTGACGCATCTTGCTCGCTCCTCGTCTCGCACTCTACGCGCTTATCTACGCGCCCGCAAAACGGGGGGAAGTCCATGCGGAGCGTCCGCGTGTTCGACCCGGTAATAGTGGCGATCTTTGCCCTCTCACCGCCGTCGGTGGCGT
Organism: Planctomyces sp.; assembly: GCA_005778115.1. GTDB lineage: Bacteria > Planctomycetota > Planctomycetia > Planctomycetales > Planctomycetaceae > SXKJ01. The sequence goes on from SXKJ01000218.1 coordinate 210, forward strand.
CGGGGCCATAGACGGTGACGCCGTCGATGAACGTATCGGGCGAACCGCACACCTCCAGCCGCGCGCTGCCGTTGGTGCCGATGTCGATGGTGTCGCCGAACTTCCCGCTCTCGACCGCCCGGCGGATGATCGTCTCGCGATAACGCCGGTCCGCGCGGCGCAGGTCCTTGTACCGGTCCGGCAAGTCGTTGGACCAGTTCTCGCGGAAGCCGTGCGGCAGCCGTACCGACTGGGTGATCGCCGGATCGCGTCGCCAGCCGTTCTCGTCATAGCCGCCGTACAGGCTGACCGTGTAGGAGAGCACCAGCGTCTTGCCCAGCAGGTACTCGCCGCCGGCGGCATAGATGTCGCCTTTGACTTCGGTGGCGTAGGCGTTGAGCTTGGGATCCTTCTTCAGGATGTGGTTCATAGCGTGCTGAATGGTCTTGAAGGGCTTGTCCTCCGTGCCAGGATTGGCGTCGTCGCCGAGCTTGGCGCTCACGAAGACACGGTTGTCCTTGTCCTCCTACACGCGCACGACCACTCGCTTTTCGGCAGCATCCTTAAAGACCAGCGTGCCTACCTGGTCGGGAATCCTGGCGTAGTGCTGCTCCGGCTTGGCCGGGTCGTTCAGCAACGCGGAGACGGGACCAGACACCTGCGTGAACGGCCCCTTGCCCGGTAGCAGCACCGCCCGCTGAATCATCTGCGGCGGCGCGTCCTTGACGGGCGCGGGCTCGACGGTCACGCGATCCACAAACGGCTGGGTCGGCTCCGCGGCCACCTTCACTGTGGCCTTCTGCTCGCCCTGGGCGAAGACATATTCACCGGCCTTGTCCGGCAGCCGGGCCCAGACCCAGAACCCACGGCCGTGCGCGGGATACGAAGTCACCAGTTCCGCTTCAGGCCCCGACACCTGCCTGACCTGGCCCTCGTTCACCATATCCGCACCTAAGCCAGTGGAGGGCAGGTAGAACGGCAGACGCACGAACGGCGAGACCCCGTTCACGTCCAGCACGGTCTGCCCTGCCGCCGGCCGCGCTCCCGCCATCAGCAGCAGGAGCAGCAGCACGCTGGTTGAGAGTGCGGACAATTTCAGCAATCGGTACATGGTTCGTAACCTTTCATAAGGAGTGCAAAGAAGAAACAATTTTCCGTGAAAGTGTGCGTTCATAGTTTTACTGCGTAGTGAATCTGACGCCCTGTCTCGACGAAGCCGCACGACGGATAAAGGTGCTGACCAACGGGATTGTTCACCATGGTCTCGATCACCGCGAAGGCCATGCCCTCACGTCGGAAGTAATCCAACGCGTACTCAATGAGCTGACGCCCGATGCCGCGCTCGCGTGCGTCTTTGTCCACGGCGAGGTTCGGGATACGCCCTCTGCCTGCCTCACGATCGATCCGCGTGCTGATGTAGCCGAGCACCTTGCCTTCCGCTTCCGCGACAAAGACGCCGTCGGGATTCGCAAGGACGTCTTCCTCCACGTGCCGCGCCTTTCGCCATCGCCAGTCGTGCGGTCCCACGACACCGATCGCTCGCTCGACGTTTTGGTCAATGGCGATCCCCTCGAAGCCTTCGATGGTCATGCGTTTGAGTTCATCAAGATCGCTGGCTTGGTAAAGTCGTATCTTCATGCTCAACATCGTCCGTTCGTGGTTTCACAGTTTGTCGGCTTCCCCAGAGTGGCACCGCCCTGCCGCTGAGCGGTGGCGTCGATCATCTCCTCGGCAGGACACACAGCAGCATGAGCGATCGCAGAGGGTGGTTCCTCGCTTATCCTTCAAGCAGCGCCGGAACCCTGCCGGTCGCGTGGCCGAAGCGGGGTTCGTCGATGCCGTAGCAGGTCAGCAGCGTGGCTGCAGGTTCGAGAACTCGCCATCGGGATAGCTGAGATCTTGAAAGGTCGCTTCATGAATGAATCTCCGGGTGGGTCTTCTCACTTCAACAATCCACAATCATCAATCGGCAATCCTCAATTGGCCCTCCGTTGCCACCGCGACCATTTGAATGACGATTGATGATTGGCGATTGTTGATTGTTGAACGGTTTAGGACTGTCGTCCTACTTGGCGCTCGCAACTCCTGCATGCCGATAATTCGACACCGTCTCCCAGGCGATGTTTTGCAGGATCGCGCTGCTCGTCGGTGATGCCTTCCATCGACTGAATGCCCGGGCCTTTGCCGCCGCCGTAAGTGACCTTGGCCAAGACCAAAGAGTCCTGACCCCTTTTCTGTCCTCTTGTTGATGCTTGTGATGAGTGAGCCGCAAGGCGCTAGCCGCGGGTTCTGAATGCGCCCATAACCGGCGGCTAGCGCCTTGCCGCTCACAGTCATCAACACGAATGGCGGATCGTCAGATTTTACTTCGTTCGAAACACGTTGCTCTGCACCACGCCATGCACGAGCGATCGCAGGCCGTAATTTTCGGGGGCGGTTTGCTGGACGATCTGTTCGATCTGCTGGCGTTCGAGCGGGCCGGTGGGCGTGCCCGTGGCGTAGGTCAGCAGGTGGCGAGTGACTCCGTGCGCGAGCTGCGCCGGGTTGGCGGCGAGCATCGCGCGGAGTTCACGCATGCTGGCGAACGCTTTGCCGTCGGGCGTCGTGCCGGTGCAATCGACTGGCAGGCCGTCGGTCCACGTCTTGGCTCCTTTTCTTTGCTGCGGCGGAAGTTTGGCGACTTCCGGATCGACCACTCGATAGGCGGTCCGGAAATTCCCCATCACGTCGAAGCTCTCGAGCGCGAAACCGTAGGGATCGAATTTCGCATGGCACGCGGCGCAGGAACCTTTCGCGCTGTGCAGCGCGAGTTGTTCTCGCAACGTCTTCGCACCGCGCGTGTCGGGATCGACCGGATCGATATTCGCGGGCGGCGGAGGAATCGTGATGCCGAGCAACCGTTCGGCGACCCAGACGCCGCGTTTCACGGGCGACGTCAGCGTGCCGTTCGCCGTCACTTTCATCGTGGCGGCTTGCGTCCAGAGACCACCGAACGGCGTATCGGCGGGCAGCGAAACCGAGCGGAGACTGAAGCCGCTGACTGGCGGAAAGTTGTAGTGCTTTGCCAAGTCGTGATTGACGAGCGCCCAATTGGGCGCGACGAAATCGCGCACGCTGCGGTTCTCACGCAACATCAAGGCGAACGTTTCCTGCGTTTCCATCACGCTGGACATTTTCAGCAGGTCGTCGTACTCGGGATACAAATCCTTGTCGGGCGTTGTGTTGTCCACGCCCCACAGGCCCAGCCATTGGTCGATGAAATCGTTGACGAAGCGTTGCGAACGCTTGTCTCGCAGCAGACGCTCGGTCTGGTCGCGGAGCGTTTTGGAGTCGGTCAGCTTGCCTTGCCGAGCGACCGCCAAGAGTTCCTCGTCGGGCGCGGAATTCCACAGGAAATAGGACAGCCGAGACGCCAAAGAAAAGTTGTCGAGCGGCCCAGGCTGTTCGACGAGGCAGAGAAAGTCGGGCGCGGTCATCAGCGCCGTCAATTCGTCGATCAATGCCAACCGAAGCTGCGCCCCGGCATCCAACTTCGCGGCAAAGCTGTCGGTGATTGCGGTCAATTCGGCGTCGGTCAGGTCGCGGCGGAAGAAGCGACCGCCCACTCGCGACAATGTCTTCCGCGCCACCGCAACGATCTCTTCGCGAGGCAATTTGGCGTTCTTCAGCGTTGCGCCGGGACGAGTAAAAACTTCACGCTGTTCGACGGTCATGTCCGCCGTCAAGAAGCGATCGCCGGGGAGAGGCAGTTCCGGTTCTTCGACCTCTACCCACTCGATCGCCAGCCCCGGCCCTTTGCAGGCGCTGGCTTGCGAGTTCTTCGGAACTTGCACGCCCAGTCCGAACGGGATCAGCCGAAAGCCATCCGAGATGGGCACCAAGTCGTTGTCCAATCCCGTACGGAAATAGACTTCCGTCTCCACCACGGCCGATTTCCCTGGTGGGGCCTCCAGCACTTTCAACAAGGTCAGCAGCTGCGGATAGGCTCCCGTGTGCCCCGCGTAGATGCCAAACGGCAGCGGCTTGTCGGTCTGATAGCCGTAGACCGACAATCGCAGTTTGTGAACGCCTGGGTAACGAGTTCCCGCTGAGCCGATGACCTTGCCGTCAGGAGCCCTACGGCGTAACGGACCGGAAGTGGTGTCGGTGTTGAACGACACCTTCGTGCCGTTTTCCAACTCCAAAATGTGTCCGCCCGACTGTTCGCTGGCTCCACCGTAGTAGCGCTGAGTGCGTTCTTGCGGCGTCTTGGGAAGCGGCTGCAGCATCCGCCCCATCATCTCTTCGGCCAGCTTCACGTAACCGGAGGCATGCGCCGACGACAGCGGCAACGCGGCACTGACTTTATCGAACCCGTCCACTCGGCCATCCACCGGCAGCTCGCGCGAGACGGGCGGCCGAATTCTCACCAAGTCTTGCACGGTGTTCGCGTATTCGGTTCTCGTGAGCCGACGCACTTTGCTGCGTCCTTCCTGACGCTGCTGTGCGACGAACAACTGCGAAAAGTCGCCGCGCACCCACTTGGCGACGGCCTGCTTCTGCGCCGCGTTCAGCGGTTTCGCATCCGCCGGAGGCATCGAACCGTCTTCGATCCGTTCGAGCACTCGGAACCACTGCGCCTGTTGCGCGCGAAACCGTTCGTCCGTGGGAGCGAGCGTGAGATCCAGTTTCGCTTCCGGCTTCGTCCCGCCATGACACTCGGCACAGTGCGCCTTCAACACGGGAGCGACTTGTTGTTGAAACGAGGAACTGGCCGAGTTCTGAGCTTGGGCCACGGAACAAGAAACGAAGAGGGCGGTGACAATCAGAGTTCGGTGAATCATGAGTGGGGTCTTTGAAGTGACGCGATGTTGGCGACGCCGCATAAATGACCGGTTTGAGCCGGATCCGTTGCGATCGAGAAGTTACTCTTGACCATGTCCTTAGCTGAGTTCGCTAATCGTTCCGGTTCCGGAGCCAAACGAATTCGTCTGCATGCCGAAGCGTTGCAGCATGTTGACGAACAGCTTGCCGAGCGGCGTGTTGTTCTTCACGTCGCCGGCGATGTGTTGGCCGTGCTTCCAGCCGCCGCCGGCCAGCAGGATGGGCAAGTTCGTCGTGCCGTGGCCGCTGGCGTCTCCCAGGTTGCTGCCGATCAGAATCTGCGTGCTGTCCAGCAAACTGCGCCCCGCTTCTTGCGTGTCCCGCATCGCTTTCAGGAAATCGCGGAACACGGCAATCTCGGCGCGTTCGATGATCTTCAGTTGTTCGATCTTCGCCGGGTTGCGACCGTGGTGCGACAGACCGTGATGACCTTCCGAAATGCCTTCGATCGGCGGCTTTTCGTCCATGCCGCGAATGAACAGCGTCACGACTCGCGTCGAATCGGTCTTGAGCGCCAGTCGGACCAGCCCGAGCATCACGCGTGCGCGACCGATGCTGTCGCTGCGATCGGTGAAGGGGCTGGGATAGTTTTCGTTCGGCTGCGGCTCGTCCACGGTGGGCTTCGGGCGATTGACCCACGCTTCGTCCGATTGCAGTTGGCGTTCCATGTCGCGAACCGCTTCGGTGTAGTCGGTCAAGGTTTGGCGATCGAGCGCGCTGGCGGTCTTGTTCAGTTCGGTGAATCGTCCCGCCATGCGATCGAGTACGCTTTGGCCTCGCTTCAAGCGTTCGATTTCATGCTGCACGTCGTTCTTGTTACCGGCCAAAAACATGCGTGCGAAAATCTCCGATGGCCGAGTGAGCGCCGGGACTCCCGCACCGCTCGGCGTGCAGGTCAGCGGGCTGCCATCGAGCGTGGATAACGTGAGCAGCGGAAATCGCGTCGCTCCGGCCACATGTTTCGCGGCGACGTAATCCAACGACACCGTGTTGCGAAAGCCACCCTTGGTGGGATGCTTCGCGCTCGTCAAGAAGCACGCTTCCGACGCGTGATCGCCACCGATCTCCGGATGCGAAATCCCGGAGAAGACAGTGAACCGATCCCGCAGATCGCCGAGCAGCGTCAGGTACTCGCTCGGTTCGTAGTCGCGGCCCGCCTGCGAGGGAAAAAACGCCGGGCCGTAGAGTCCGAAGCTGGTGCAAATCTGAACCATCCGTTGCGGCGGACTCTGCTCGGCACCGGCAGCCAGCGATTCGAGCCACGGCAGCGCCAGCATCACGGAACCGGCTTGCAACACTCGACGTCGAGAGAGTTTTTCTGGCAATTGGACTGACATGATCGTTGTTCCTAATAGGCGAACGGCAGATTGACTTTTACCTGTACGACGGACTTCCAGTCCGTCGATTTGATTGAGTCCACGACGGACTAGTGTCCTGAGTTGTTAATTCGTTGACAAACTTTGCCCGCGATTTGTCGAGATTTCGATGCGTTTTCAATGCAACGAACTTACAACTCAGACACTAGAAGTCCGTCGTACAAAAACCTTTTTCTGCTGATGTCACGAGCATAATCAAGGCGCATTGGTTGCGGCGATCACGAAGCGACATCCGAAATCGGGGCGTAGCGCCAGCATGCCGTATCCGTCGCGAGGCGATTGGGCGTCCTCCCAGATATTCTGCTTGCCGGACACGATGGAAAAAGGGGGCAGGCCGGTCAGGACTCTTTTCGTGGGCGTCCTCTGGGACGTGGTTTCGAGGCTGAGGCGGACGGTGCTACTTTTGATCCAGCGGTTGTCGCCGAAGGGGACTCCGCGTGGAATGCCGACTCGCAATGATCTGACTTCCGCATCGGTCTGGGGCTTGTTCACCCAAGATCTCCATTGCCGAGGCAGCGGTGGATCGCCGGGAGTCGCCAACCACAGACGTTGGTCTGCGGGTTGTTGGCGGTCTTGGAACGGAAACCCGAACTCATGCGACTGCAAGTCAAGCTGCTGGCGAAAGGGAAAGACTTGCCGGAGGCGATTACGAAGCTCAAGGCGCGGCGCACGAAGGTGGAGAAACAATTGGAGACGCTGGGTGCCGCGAAGGAGTCGGTGAAGTTCGGCGATGTGGAGTTGGATGCGGCACAGGATGATCAACAGTAGTAAATGGAGATGATGCTGCGGCAGCGCATGGCTCAACGCCGTGGCGGCAAGCGTCCGGCCGAGAATGAAGTCTCCGTCAAACCAGTGAAGGTGATGCTCAAGCTGACGGCCGAGTGGCCGCTGAAAGCGGCGGACACGGCGGAGTTGCTGTTGATGTCCAAGAAGCTGCAAGACGCCATCAAAGCTGCGGACCTGGGCGGCTTGAACGACGCCGAAGAGCCCACCCCCGAAGAAGCGGAACTGGCGGAAGAGATGGAAGAGATGATGTCCGGCTACAGCGGCCAAGAAGGTCCTAAGCCGGGCGAGCCGGTGTTCGTCTTCGTCGCGAAGATCAGCACGGCCGAACGGGAGAAGGTACTGGCCGAAGCATTTCGTTCGGCGAAGCAGGAGGTGGCTCAACTGGCAAAGGCGGCCGAGTTGGAACTCGGCACGCTGCGCAGCTTGCAGGGTGGAGGCGGCATCGACGTGGAGGACAGCAACGATTATCGGATGCTGTATCAAACCGCGTTCGGAGCGGCGATGCGTCAGCAAATGACCGGCCGCGATCACTCGGGTGAAGCGATCGGAGCCACGCCAGGACTGCTGAAGTTCAAAGTGAACGTCAACGCGACGTTTCCCGTGAAGTGACTCACGATTTTCGTCACGTCGTATAGTCGGAATTCAAGCGCACGTATTCGGCGGTCAGGTCACTGGTCCAATAACGGACGCTTGCGTCACCGTGTTTCAGTGTGAGCACGATGTTGGTGTCGCGCTGATTGCGGATGAGGTCGCTGGCTTGCTTGGGATCGAATGGCAGGGGAGCTCCGTCGCGATACACGCCGAGGTCGTTGATGGTCAGCGACATATCTTCCTCGCGGAGTGGCACACCGCAGTAGCCAGCGGCCGAGATGATGCGCCCCCAGTTGGGATCAGCTCCGTGGATCGCGGTTTTGACGAGCGGCGCGTCGGCGATGGCTTTCGCGATGCGGAACGCTTCCTCACGCGAGCGTGAGCCGATCACGTCGATCGTGATGAAGTGAGTTGCTCCTTCGGCGTCGCGGATGATCAACATCGCCAGTTCGGAGCAGACTTCGTCGAGCAGCGTTTGGAATCGCTTGCGGCTCTCGGCGTCGAGCGGGCCGGTGCCGGCCGCTCCGTTGGCCAGCAAGATGACCGAGTCGCTGGTGCTGGTGTGGCCTTCAACGCTGATGCAGTTGAAGCTCTGATTGACGGAGGATCGCAACGCGGCGTCCGCGTCGGCGGGAGTCAGTTCTGCGTCGGTCATGATCGCGCAGAGCATCGTGGCCATGTTCGGAGCAATCATCGCCGCCCCTTTGCAGGCACCACTGATGCGGACAGTGGCCGAGCCTTTCGAACCGCGCAATTCGGCCGTTCGCGTCACCTGCTTGGGGACGGTGTCAGTCGTCATGATCGACTTCGCGGCGAGGGCGAACGCGGCAGGGCTTGCGGCCAAAGAAGTGGTTGCTTGTGGGATGCCGGCTTCGAGCTTTTCCATCGGCAGGAAGCGACCGATCACGCCGGTCGAGCAGACCAGGACATCGTCGGCCGCACAGTTCAAAGACTTCGCGACGATCTCGGCCATGCGGCGCGCATCGGTGATGCCTCGTTCGCCCGTGCAGGCGTTGGCGTTTCCGGCGTTGATGACGATGGCTCGGCCGGTCGCGCGGGGGACTCGTTCGCGGCTGACTTTAACCGGTGCGCCGCAGACGAGGTTGGTGGTGAAGACTCCCGCTGTGGTCGCCGGTCGATCGGAAACGAACAACGCCAAGTCGAGCCGTCCGGTATCGCCACGCACTCCGCAGGCGACTCCGTTTGTTTGAAATCCGAGGGGAAGAGAGAGATCAGACATGTGGTACGCTCCCAAGTTGGTCAATGCGGTAACTGCTGGGTGCGCAATGTAGTCGGGAAGCGGGGTGGCCCGGAATGAATCCGGCGAGCGGGGCAGCGTCCGCCCCTCCGGTGAAATCAGCGCGATACCGGGGGGCTGACGCCGCCCCGCTCGCCTTAAGGGTTCAGTGGTTCAACAACGTCGCTCGCTCGGGTAGCGGCAGTTGGACGTACTGGAACCAATACGTGCAGACCACGTCGGCGAGTTCGATGAATTCGTCGAGGTCCACCGGCTTGCGAAGGTAGGAGTTGGCCTGCAAGCGGTAGGCTTCCCGGATGTCGTCATCGGCATCGGAGGTGGTGAGGACGATGACGGGGATCGTTTGCAGGTCGGGATCGCGTTTGATGCTGGCCAGAATTTCGCGGCCGTCGATCCCCGGCAGGTTCAGATCCAACAGCACCAGATCGGGCCGCGGAACTGTGGCAAATGGCCCGCTGCGGCGCAGGAAGGCGAGCGCAGTGTCGCCGTCTGTCGCTGTATGGACTTCGTTAAGAACCCGGCTCTCGCGGAAACATTGCCGAGTCAACTCGACGTCGGCGGGGTTATCCTCGATCAGCAAGATGTGCCTGGGTTGAGAGTGGCGATCAAGGCGTGGCATGTTCCGGCTCGGTGGAGGCATGGGGGTTCGGCAGCGTGAAGTAAAAAGTGCTGCCCTGTCCAAATTTTGACTCGACCCAAATGCGCCCGCTGTAGCGCTCGACGATTCGTTTGCAGATCGCCAGGCCAATGCCGGTGCCGGGGAAGTGTTCCTGGGATTGCAGGCGTTTGAAGATTTCGAAGACCCGTTCATGGAACTCTGGCTTAATCCCGATCCCGTTGTCCCGGACGGCAAACAACCAGTTGGACTCGACCTGTTGGGCGGTGATGGAGACACGCGGCAGGCGGTCGCTCCGGAACTTCACGGCATTTCCGATCAGGTTTTGAAAAAGCGCTTCCAACTGTGTGTCATCAGCCAACACCATAGGCAACTTTCCGACTGTGACTTGCGCACCGGATTCAGCGATCAACTGTGACAAATTGTCGATGGCCAGCCGGCAAACGGCGTGGCTATCAACGGTGATCCACGACTCGGCTTTGTTGTCGATGCGCGCGTAGGTCAGCAGATCGCGCACCAGCGTCTGCATCCGCTGCGCTCCTTTCACCACGAATTGCAGCCAGCGAATGGCCCGTTCGTCGAGCTGCGCGGTGTAATTTTTCTCCAGGAGTTGGCAGTAGCTGCTGACCGCTCGTAACGGCTCTTGCAGGTCATGGGATGCGACGTAGGCGAACTGCTGCAAATCGACGTTGCTGCGTTCGAGGTTTTGCGCGTCACGCTCCAGACGATTCTGCGCCTGTTTCAATTCTGTGACATCCAACAGCAAGGATTGAATGCCGACGACGTGACCATGAGCATCTTTGACGGGCGTGCGGATGACTTTCATGTATTGCTCGCGCTCGCCAATCGTCAGTTTCTCGATGCGCTCTTCCGGCTGGCCAAGGTCAATGCTTTTTCGGATCATCGAACCGCTTGATTTCACCGCCAACTGCGGGACGGCTTCGTCTTGCAACCTCCCCAAGAGGTCGTCCACCGACGCACCAAACATCTGGCAGAATTCTTCGTTGACGTACACGAAGTGGCCGCCGAGGTCCGTTCGTGAAATCCCAATCGGGACGTGATCGACCATCGAGCGAAAGAACGTCGCCGCATCCTCGGCGACTTGCCGCAGGCACGAATCAATCCGCAATTGCTGTGCGGCCTCAACCGACTCCACCAGTTGCCAGCCAACCCAGGCCATCAAGCCCATCGCAATCAAGGCCGCACCGCGCTGAATCACTTCTTCTGACGGCAGTACCGCCGCCTCGCCAATGAAATAACCGCCAATCGTCAGCAGCACACACAACCCACCAATGCTGATCAGCAATTCCTGTCGGCGACTTCCCAACACGAGGGCGATCGGTAGGACATGCAGCATCGCCAACGTGCCACTTGCAGGCAGCGTGCAGTCAACTACAAAGATGCCGATGGAGAATAGGAGTGCCATCCACGTCGATGTCCGCCGAGACTGCGGCCGATGACTGAGCGCATCTCGCCCCACGAGGTGGTTCCATGCGGTGGGCATCGAATTGAAAAGGGCCAGTCGAGACATGGCTACGTCGCTTCCAAAACCATGCGAATCAAATCGGCCATCGAGTTGGCGGCCATCTTTTCCAAGATACTGCCGCGCTGATTGCGGACGGTGTTGGGGCTGGTTCCAAACTGGAGTGCAATCTGTTTCACGTTTTGTCCGGCCACCAACTCCTTGAGTATTTCACGCTCACGCTGCGATAGCCTGCTGAGTTTTGCGGGCACGGACTCGGCTCCAGACGATGGCTCGCGGCGCTGTTCCGACTGTGCAAGTGCGTCGCGGACGGCGTCCAGCAGTTGTTGATCGCTACACGGTTTCTCCAGCAGATTGACTGCTCCGGATTTCATCACTGAAACGACCGCTGGAACCTCGGCATACGCGGTCAGCACGATGGTGGGCAGCTTGGGTTTTCTTCGCATGACGGCCTGCAGAACGTCCATGCCGTTGATTTCCGGCATCTTAAGGTCAAGGATCAGGCAGGTGTTGGGCTTGGATGTCGCCGATTGCAAGAACTGCTTGGGCGACTCGAAGGTCTGCACTTGGTAGTGCTCGGACTCCAGCAAGTCACGCAGCGAATCACGCACGGCCGGCTCATCATCCAACACGAAGACCGTCGCAGAGAGGGGCAAGCTTTCAACCTGCCTGGGAGTGACGGGCAGGTTGGAAACCTGCCCCACAGATGGCAAAGTGGTATTCATCTGGCAACTCCTGACAGAATTGGCAACGTGAATTCTAAGGTCAAACCACGAGTCAAATTTGACTGGGCGGTCAGCCGACCGCCGTGTGACTCGATGATCGAACGGCTGATCGACAGCCCCATAC
>SXKJ01000219.1 GCA_005778115.1 Planctomyces sp.
CGTTCGACACGAGTCTTGGTCGAAGTCCCATCCGGCTCGCCGTGATGGTGTAGATATTCTTCGATGTGTTCGGGAGCCAATCGGGACGGGTCTTTGAGACCCCAATCCTGGAGAGCCGTGCCGATCGGGCGTGCGGTCTCAAAGTTTGCGATATCGTGGCAACCGTAGCAGCCATACCGCGAGATCGTGACGCGGCCGAGATAGTTCATCTTCCGCTTGCGCCACTCCTCATCCGTGAACCCAACACCGCCCTGCTCTGGTACCAACTCAATTTCATCCCCCTTCACCGTTTCGCGAGCGTACGGGTACTTCCGAGAGGACATAACCTGCTTTGCCTGCGCGGGGGTCACGGTTTTACGACGCCACAACAGCATTTCGACGAGCTCATTCAATTCGTCGTCAGACACCTCGATGCTCTTATAGTCCTCCGTCTTACCTTCGAGTAAATAGGCCGCGATATCGGCGGCGGGATCGATCAGCACATCGTTTTGCTTGGTCGGTTCGATAAATAGATTCGGCATCTTAGTCCGGGGATGATGCCGCTCCGGATCGCGAATCCAGGTGTAGAGCCAACTCAATCCGTCGGGGCCCGGCTTGAGCTTCGCCGCCACCTTGGACAGGTTCGGACCGAACTCAGCCTTCGAACTTTTGAACCGCTCGGAGTCGTGGCTGTGGCATGCCAAGCAGCCTTTCTGAGCGAAGAACGTTTCACCGCGTTTGGCGTCCGGTACATAGCCAGCCGGCAAAGGGTCGTACTTATATTCCTTTGAGTTATCGAACAGGTACTCTGCGATCGCTGCGAGTTCGATATTCGAAAACTTCTTTCCATCGTCGTCGACGTTGTTCGACAGGTGGAAGAACTGCGGCATAATGGTCGAGGGCCGGAAGCGTTTCGGCTCTTCAGTCCAATGCGTCAGCCATTCGCGGGTCGTCTTGCTCGCGATGTGCTTCAAGCTCGGGCCAACTTTGCGTTCGACACCAGCGACCGCCTTCGGATCTTCAGCGATTTTCTTGGCTTCAGCGAGTGTCTGCGGTTCGAGCCGCAAGTCCGGTCCGACCGGTTTGCCGGCATCGTAGCCGTTGATCTCGTGGCAGCCAAAGCAGCCGTATTTCTTGATGAGCTGCCAGCCTTGATAAGCCTTGGGAGCGGTCGCTCCGAATTTCGTGTTCTGCCCCAATTCGACGACCGAGTGATGACACTTCAAGCAAGCCGACTCACGCAAGCGATTCGGCTGCATCGGATATTCCCAGAAGTGGTTATTGAACCATTTGAATTCGTGTTCCCACTCGTGAGCCTGATGCGGATCGTTGGGAGTGTGCGACGCATTCTGAAAACTGGTTCCCGATCCCTGTCCGTCGTGGCAGGAGGTGCAACCAAACTCGTTGAGCGGATGCGGGCTGCCCGCGGTCACATAAAGGTCCGGGTGCGGATGCGTTGAAAACGGATGTTTGTAAGTCCCGTTCTTGCCGTCACCGTGAGGGTAGTCGGGCACATCGCCAGGTCCAACCATGTCGATCGCCAAATGACAGGTGCGGCAGCGATCGAAGCGCGCGGTCTTGGCCATGCCGAGCGTGATCTTCATGTCCGGCAGCCAATCCTGTTTGATCTTAATGTGCGAGTTGAAGCCATCGATGATCGGCCATTCCATGATGGCTCGCTTGATGTGCTTCGCGAAGTGATCCCAGGGGGGATCAATCTTGTCCTTGGCGGTCTCTAGTCGCAGGATGTCTGCCTCGTAGGCTTTGATCGCGGCAACCGCGAGGTCTCGTTCCTTGGTCTTCGCTTTCAGCTCCGCCACTGCTTTGTTGCGGACGGCATCACGCTCATCGAGTTCCGTTTCCAAATCCAGAACGACATTGAGTCGCGAATTGAATTCGGCCAGCAAATCCTGAACTTTGTTTTCAGGAACTTGATCGCGAATGCCCAAATCAAAATTGGCGCGGGCCACGTCGCGATAGGCGCGGTTCTCACGAACCTTTCGCATTTGCATCAAGTATTCATTGTCGAGGTTCTTGATGTTCGCTTCTTGCTCGGCCAAGTCTTGAACGGCCTGCTCGAGCTGGCTCTGCTTTTGGGTTTTCGCGTCCTTCAGTTCGGTGAGCTTCGTTTCGTAGGCTGACTCCAACTTCGCCGACTTCAATCCCGCTGGGGCTCCGGCGAGCTGCGCCTTCTTGGCGTTCTCTTCGGCGACGATCTTCTCAGCTTGCAGCTTGAAAAAATGATGCTGATAAACGCGCCACTCGTCGTGGTGGTCGAAGTACATCATCAGCAGCGTTGCCAAAAACAGCACGATCATGCTGACGGCAAACCACCGGTGCATCTTGGGGAGCGGACGTAGATAGTCTTCGGTCGCTGGCATGTTTGTGGCGCACGCGGTTCGCGTGCGTTTCATCCTCAAAAGTCGACGCACGCGGGCCGCGTGCGCCACGGGTCAGACGTTAAAGAACCACTCCGGGATCGCGATGAAGTATTTCAAGTTGACGGCCCAGCGAAGCACCATCTTCAAAGGCAAGGCCGCCATCATCAGCACCAAGTTCGAGAACACCATGTACCGCACGAAACCCATGCGAATGAAAAACTTCTTGAAGATCGTTCCCGCCATCAGGCCGGGCAACGCCGCGAGATAAAACCCAATTGCCAGAAAGCCCGGCGCTTCTCTCGCTAAAATGTACGGAGCTTGAGTCCAAAAATCAGAGCCGGCGGGAGCCATTGGCAACGGTTGACCTAATCCATACCAGAAGTATTCAGAGAGGTTGACGTTGTTCAGAGCCTCCAGCTTGTGGACGTCCCAGAATTCATAGATGCCAAAGACGTTCCAGTTCGGGCCTCGCAAGAACGTTCCCAGGATGATCATCCCGACCCACAGTGGTAGGAAGCCAAACATGAAGGTCGTGATCGCGAACTTGCGCTCGTTGAACGTGTAGTAGCCGTTTCCGAGTTTGTTGAAGTCGATATACGGAATGGCCATCATCCCGCCGAGAATGACGCTGGGAAACACGACGCCTGCCAACCACGGATCGTAGTAAACCAGCATTTCCTGCAAGCCCAGGAAGTACCACGGAGCCTTCGACGGATTCGGCGTCTTTACGGCCGAAGCAGGCTCTTCCAGCGGTGCCTGCAATGCGATGCCCCACAACATCAACAACGCCGTGGCCGCGATCATGCAGATCATCTCGGTGTAAACGAGGTCCGGCCACGTCAGCACTTTTTCATTGTTCTCGGCCTCAACCGGCGGACGCCCTTGAGCCGCGCGGCGATCGTTTTCGTTGGCTCGATAGAAGAACACCCAGGTAAAGAAGCCGACGATAAACAACATCGCGACGATGGGGACGTTGTCCGGCTTGCCAACGATCTGTCGGAAATCCCAGTCGGTCATACTGATGGTCAAGAACAGCAGCGACAGATTGAGCGAGGCCCAGCCAATGTTCGGTCGAGCCAGCCACTCGCGAAGCAGCAGCATCAGAAAGAAGCCGACTGTCGTGGCCGCAAAGAAGTACCGAGCATCCGCCACGATTGCATCGACCGCCGTTTTGGCGAAGTCGGGCATAATCAGCCAAAACGATTCCGGACTGCTTGCACAACTAAAGTGAACGACTGAGACCAGCATCAGGACGGTCGAGTAAGTCGCCCATACCGCCGCTGTCGGAATATGTCCACCACCCGCGAACGCTGGCAGGTCGATGTGATGCCCTTTGTGGTACGACCGCCACGTCCAAGCCACGTTCATGCAGAACAGAATCAGATACAACCAACCCAGCCCAAAGATTACGCTCGGCGTGACGTTGGGATGTGGCTCAAGCGAACCCAAGCTCAACCAGGAAGTGATCAGCGGCAGAGAGTTCATCGAAATTCCCGTGCTCCGAAGTCCTACAGCGGCTGACTAATCCCGCCGTCTTTGCGCACCCGCCAGAAGTGAATGGCAATCAAGCCAGCCGCCGCCAACGGGATTGCGACACAGTGCAGGATGTAGAAGCGATTCAGCGTTTCCTCACCCACGAAGCGGCTACCCAACAACAAGAAGCGAGCATCGCTGGCGTTCGTGATGAGGTCGTAGCCACCCAAGTTCAAGAATTGAAAACCAGGGCCTTCATGCCCCAGCACCGGCGTCGCACGAGCCATATTGGAACCGACCGTGATGGCCCAGATTGCCAACTGATCCCAGGGCAGCAAATAGCCGGTGAACGACAACAGCAACGTCAGCTTCAGCAAGATGACGCCAACGACCCAATTGAATTCGCGTGGCGGCTTATAGCTTCCAGTTAAGAAGACGCGATACATGTGCAGCCAGACGGTAATCACCATCGCGTGAGCACCCCAGCGGTGAATCTCGCGCATGATCCCCAGCGTCGTCACGTCGCGAAGAGCCAGAATGTCATTGAAGGCCCATTCCAATGTCGGCCGGTAATAAAACATCAACAGCACGCCGGTAATGGTCTCAACCAGAAACAGAAAGAACGTGATGCCGCCCATGCACCATGTGTAGGACAGCGCGATACCTTGCTGCTTGATCGACACCGGATGCAGGTGCAAAAAGAAGTTCGTCAGCATCACGACCACGCGATTGCGGCGGTCGTAAGGAGCCGGATGCCGGAAGACGCTCTTCCAGATTTGCGAATCGCGAATGTAATCACCGACCGACATGGATGCTGACTTTCTCAGGTGGGGCAGGTTTTCAACCTGCCATGTCTTCAATGCTGCAACGAATCCAGCGATCCGGGCAGGCTGAAAGCCTGCCCCACGAACTACACCAACGAACCATCAACGTAGGAATTCGAGTCTTCCCACTGACCCATCTCTTCCTGAAACTTCACACTCTTATCCACTTCCAATTGCCCGTCCGCGGCAAGCTTCAAGCCAACTCGTTCTAGCGGTCGCGGGGCCGGGCCCTCAAAGTTGATGCCATTGACGTAGAAACCCGAACCGTGGCACGGGCATTTGTATTTCTGCTCGCCTTCGAGCCAATTCGGCGTGCAGCCGAGATGCGTACAGACGGACGCCAAGGCGTAAATCAAGTTCCGGCCTTTGTACTGGTCGGTATGCACGATCCACACGCCGCGAGCCGCTAGCCACTTGGTACTGACGCCACCCAACGGGTAATCGCTCGGCGGACCAATCTTGAAAGCGGTCGGCGGCTCAACAAGCACATTCGGAAACATGAACCGAGCGAGATCGAGCAACCAAATCAACGAAGTCGCCGCCATCGCAGAAAACCCAACCACCACCGGAGCAAAGCAGGCCGCCACAAAACTGCGACGATCAACACCGACAGCGGCCTTTTTGTCTTTTGCGGCGGGCGGCTTGACCGGAATCGGCGGCAACGTAGGCTTTGCAGGAGCGACCGGTGCCGTGGCCGCGACTTCCGCGCTCGCCGCCTTGCCGCGAACGGCATTCAGCATTTCCTCAACCGACGGCTTCGGCGCGCCACTCGCCACGGCGGGCTTCGCTGCTGCTGCGACTGGCACAGCCGCTTGGGCCGCCGGTGATGGCGTTGCTGCCGTAGCACTCGCGCCGCCACCTTTGGCTGCGCGAATTGCCGCGAGAATATCGCTGGTCGATCCAGGCTTGGCGGCTGGAGTCGCCTTTGGCTTCGCAACCGGAGCGGCCGGTGGTGCGACGGCGGCTTGCGCTTCCACGGGCGGAGTCGCAGGCGCGGGTGTTGCCGCGACAGGCTCGGAGGCAGCATTGCCGCCTGCGCCGGTTTTTTGAGCTCGGATCTTGGCCAGAATGTCGGCCGTTGACGGTTTTGGTTCAGACATGTCTCTTCGCGCACTTAAAACAGACCACGCAGGCTGGGCGCAGTCACAGG
This sequence comes from Planctomyces sp., assembly GCA_005778115.1. Lineage (GTDB taxonomy): Bacteria > Planctomycetota > Planctomycetia > Planctomycetales > Planctomycetaceae > SXKJ01. The sequence continues at coordinate 5,808 of SXKJ01000219.1, forward strand.
GCGAGGTTAAGAGTTGAGGATTCTTGCGACCTCTTCTCGCGCCGGCAACCATCGTGAATCGCCATCGGGACAGATTTCCCAAAGTCAGGATTGGCTCCAAACGACGGCTCTCACGCGCGAGAAGCACGACCACAATTAGGCTGGCAGCGATGGCGAATGTCCCCCAACAAAGTGCCCACGACACCGCGATTGCGCGGGCAGAATCAGAGATCTCTGCCGAGCACGCCGTGCTGCTAAACGAGTTCGAGCGATTCATCCACCGCGACCCCGCTCGGCGCGGATTGTGCGCCGCCGAGGTTGATGAGACCGAACAAGCCGCGGTCCCTCGATTGGGGGCAGGACAGCTTGCCGCAGCGGCATTGAACCTCGCCCGTCACGCGCGGAAAGTGGCGATCGTCACCGGCTTCTTTATCCCCCACGCTCAGCCGTCAGCCGCTGAAACCGACGGCCCGCCGGGAAGTCTGCTCCTTGCTCACTGTCTGCAAGCGCTGGGAATCGAAGCGGTCGTGATCACCGATGCTCCGTGTGCTCCCGCCGTCCGGGCCGCCGCCGATGGCATCGACTTTTCGGTCGATCGGGTCCTCGTTTCTCCGCTCGAAGCTGAATCGTGGTGCAATGATTTCTGGACTTTGGAATTCGCCAGCGGATTAACGCATTTGATCTCGATCGAGCGAGTCGGGCCGAGCCACACGCCGGTGTCCATTAAGCATCAAGGGTCAGCGAGCGATCTGCGGGGAATTTCAAATTTGAAATCTGAAATTTCAAATTTGAAATCTGAGATCTCAATTCTCGACTCGTTCCTCGCCGACGTCGCTCCCGAACATCACGATCACTGCCACAACATGCGCGGCGTTTGTATTGATGGGCACACAGCTCCGCTGCACTTGTTATTTGAACGCTTGCCGAGCCGCCATCCATCGGCGCGAACAATCGGCATCGGCGACGGCGGCAACGAAATCGGCATGGGGGCCATCCCGTGGTCAGAGTTACGCCGCCGATTGCCCGGCGAACAGGCGGGGCGGGTCCCCTGTCGGGTCGCGTGTGACTTCAACATCGTCGCCGGCACCAGCAATTGGGGTGCAATGGCGCTCGCTGCGGGAGTCTGCCTGCTGCGAAACCGGCTCGATGTGTTGCGGCCGTGGACTCGTGAACGGCATCGCGAATGGCTGGAGTATCTTGTCGCCAACGGACCTGCCGTCGATGGCGTCACCGGCCGTCGCGAGGCGACTGTCGATGGTTTGCCGTTTCTGACCTACATCCAGCCGTGGGAAGGGATCCTGCGTAGGTCAGGCTTTCCAGCCTGACCCGAACGCCTCATCCACGTCGAATCCGTCACAGGTCAGCCTGGAAAGACTGACCTACAGAATCTCCAGCGACGGCATCGGCGCATCAATGAGCACGCGGCGAGTGATCTGCATGGCGACATTCTGAACCATGCGCAGCAAGTGAGGCTTTACCGGGTTGTCGTCCTCAAACAGCGATGCAATTTGGCCGTCGTCGCCGCGCACACGGATCGTTGCGTCGATTGGAATCTCGCCCAGGAACGGCAGACGGAGTTCTTCCGCTTTGGCTTTCGCCCCGCCGCGACCGAAGATGTCGCCGGACATGTTCTCGACGATGCCGAGCACCGGGATTTTGACTTGGTCGAACATGCTGATCGCTTTGATGGCATCCAGCAGCGCGACCTTTTGGGGCGTGCAAACCACGACCGCACCAGCCAAGCCCAGCAACTGCGAGAGAGTCAACGACACGTCACCCGTGCCGGGGGGCAGGTCGATGATGAGGTAGTCGAGTTCGCCCCAGTCCGTCTCTTGAAGGAATTGCGTCAGCAACTTGTGCAGCATTGGACCGCGCCAGATGACGGCCTGGTTATCGCGAATCAAAAAGCCGATCGAGAGTACCTTCATGCCGTCCGCGTCGATCGGCTCCAGACGCTGAATCTTCTGGCCGTTGGGGAGTTCGATATCGCGAACGACCGGGGTTCCTTTCGCTCCGGTGAGCAACGGGATGCTCGGCCCGTAGACGTCGGCGTCCAGCAGGCCGACCTTCGCTCCGAAATGCTTCAAGCCATACGCCACCGAGGCGGCGGTTGTGCTCTTGCCGACGCCGCCCTTGCCGCTACCGACCGCAATGACGTTCTTGATTCGCAGTCCGATCTTGCCGCCCGTTTCGCGGCCGAGCACGCTCCACGAGTACGTCACGTCGATCTTGCGCCCGTCGGCAGAACCGCTCAACGCGGAGCCGATCGCATCACCAATTCGCTCGCGGCCGGGATACGCGGGGGTCGGAAGTTGCACGCCAATTTTGATGGCGTCGGAGGTTGTTTGAACGGAGCCGATCAAGCCGAGTCGGTCGTAAGTCAGTCCCAATTCCGGATCGATCAAGGAACGAAGTTTCGCGCGAATGTCTGCGTCGGTCATGGCTTCTTTGCTGGCAAGTGACGGGGTGAATGAAAATCGGGCCGAGTTGTATGAGGGAGCTAAGACGATGACCAGAGTCGCCGACAACTCCGAGCGAGCCGTTCGCCATCCAGTTCGCCAACGATGACTTCGCGAACGCCCGCGTCTCGCAACGGCCACTCCAAGTCCGCCGCTTCGGCCGAGCAGGTCACAATGATTGGCGTCATTCGCGGCCGAGCCATGAACGTTCCCAACCATTGCAGACAGCCCGCCGCGTCGCTCGGAAGTTCGATCACAATCGCGTCGGCTGGCTGTGAGGAGAGTTCACTCCACTTACGGCAACCACGCACACGGACGGGCTCTTCGAGAAACTGGCGCTGCAACTCCGGCTCCCAGCGGGACCGGGACTCGAAGACCACAATCGTCCGAGTAGAGTTGGGCACAGCTGGCTCAAAAGAGGGGCGTTTGTAGTGACCCCATTCATGGGGTCGAAGGCGCGAGACCCAGACCCGATGAATCGGGTCACTACGAGTGTACGAGCGATCGTCCGATGCGAAACTATTTACCCTTGAACGCACCCTGCTGACGGATCCGCTCGATGGTGGAAAGATTCTTCCCATCCGCGGCCGGAGCGGCAGCCTTCGGAGCTTCAGCCACCACGGGCGCTTCAGCTGCGACTTGAGCAGCAACCGGTGCCGGTGCTGCTTCAGCACTGACAGCCGCAGGAGCAGCCGCTGCCCCCTTGGAGGCTTGCTGTTGGCGAATCATTTCAATGGGGGAGAGCTTCTTCCCCTCACCACTCGCGGCCGGTGCAGGTGCAGGAATTGTTGGAGCGCTCTCCGCGCCGCCAGCTTTGGCCGCCTGTTGTTTACGAATCATTTCGAGCGGACTGAGTTTCGCGCCGCCTGCTGCCGGAGCAGCCGCTGCTGGCGCCGCCGCCGCAGGGGCTGCTGGCTTCGCGCCTGCCGCGCCTTGCTTGCGAATCATGTCCAGCGGACTGGCCTTCTTCTCGCCAGCGGCCGGAGCGGCTTTCGCTGCGGGAGCGGCCTTTGCGGCAGGGGATTCTTTCGCGGGCTTGGCTTCGCTGACCACTTTCTTCGGCAACGGCACATCGACCACCATCAGGAACGCCGGATCGATGTCGTACCAACCGATGTCCGCCGCTCCGTCGAAGAGCACCAAGGCTCGGCAACTCATGTTGACCGTCTTCACAACGCCGGTCAGGCCGTTGAATCGGCGCAACTCCGGCACGTTGGGCTTCACGACGACGAACTTGTCCGTGTACTGCTTCTTCAACAACTCGGCTTGTTCAAATCGAGCGGACATGGCGGCAATACGGTCCTTCCGAGAGTTCAAATTTTTGCGAGGCGTCACAACGGGCCGGGATGATACTGAGCGATTCTGTGGTTGGAAACTAACCCGACGCGTCAGCGAGGGCGATCGCTGCACCAGCTCAGAAGACAGGATCTGCGTCGTTGAAGCATTTGCCCTCGCTGACGCTTCGGGTTACTTTCGGCCAACTCAGACGTGATACCGAACCTTGCCGGCGACGATGACCAGATGAGCTCGGCCTTTGACGTCCCAGCCGGAGAACGGGGTGTTGCGTCCCTTCGAGCGGAACTTCGTCGGGTCGATTCGCC
>SXKJ01000220.1 GCA_005778115.1 Planctomyces sp.
CTTCAAACGAAGTCTGCTTGGCGGCTGCCTCGGCACGCGTGCCAGCGGCATCCGCAATTTTGTTGATTTCGTTGAGTTCCGCTTGGCGAGCGGTCGGCGTCACTCCGCTGACGGTCGCCGCGCCGCCAATGATGTTGAGCGACGGGCCGTTACCATCGACGATAACTCCCGCCTTTGAGATCACGCTCACGGACCCCGCGCCGGCATCCAAGAGTCCAATCGTGATGTTTCGGTCGGCACTGACAATAATGGCGCCGCCGGAGGTCTTGAGGTTTCCCAGAACCGCGACCGCTCCACTGCCGGAGACCAGTCCTGCCTGAAAGGTGATGCCACCGGCACCTGAAGTCTGAATCGTGTCGGCCGGATCGAGGAACACGATATTCCCCTTCTGCGTCTTGAAGACCACCGAGCGACCGGACGCGACGATCGCCGTGTTGTCGGCGATGTTGAGAATGGTGATGGACTCGGCATCGAACACCAATTCTCCGGATCCGGATTTCTCAAGTGCTTCTTCATTGATCGCTAATGGGCCGGAGTTGGCCACACTGCCTCCGCCGGCTCCGCCATCGGCACCGAGCACCTGATTCACATTCACTTCAAGTTGATTCGTGGGGGTGCCAATTCCACCGGGAGCGGCGATATCGAGCGTATTGGCCGTGATATTGACCAGTTTTTCCGTGGGTGTGTCATTGCCATCGAGGATCTTACCGGCCGCGTTCAGCTTCACCGTATCGCCCTGCGCTGTGGCTGTCTCCAGGACGATGTCCCCCGCGCCGTCGATGTCGATATCAGCTCCCTGTCCAATCGCGGTCGCGGTAAGCGTGAGGCTTGTGGTGCCGAAGTCGCTCACAAAAAGACCGCCCGACGACGTTGCGGCTGTGAGCGTCGCCACGCTCGTTTCAAACTTGTCGCCGGATGTTCCGATCTTTGATCCATTCAGCGTGGCACTCGCGGCGGTGATGTTGAGGGTGGGACCATTGGAATCGATCAACTCGCCCGTCGCACTCAAGGTGACGGTCTGGCCTGTGGCGGTGACGGTGCCGACAGTCAAGTTTCCCGTGGTCGCCACCGACACGGACCCTGTTGCGGTTACCAAGTCCAAGTTCAGCGCTTTGCTATTGCTCAAGAACAAACCACCACCCAACCCATCAGGTGCCGTCAGGCTGCTGACCGAAGTCTCAAGCACGTCCGTGGAGGTACCGACGCCACTGGACGCGTCGAGCTCGAGGATATTGGCAGACACATTATTGGAGTTCGCGTTCCCGTCCAAAATGGCACCACCCGCATGCAGGGTGGCGTTACCGGTCGTCGAGACGGTCAGCAGAGTCAAATCGCCTGTGGTGTTGCGCACGTCGATGTTGCCACTCGAAGTGGTCGCGGTCAGCGTCAGTGCGTCGGCTTCGCGGATTTGGATGACCCCCGAGGTCGTCGTGGCGGTCAATGTCATGACATCCGTGTCGATCTCATTTCCAACCGCGCCGATTCCGGTCCCTGCCTTAAGTGTGACGGTGCCTCCTCGAACGGCCGTCGAATTATTGGAGTCGTCTTGAATGGCTCCAAAGGCCGTGATGCTGGCAGCGCTACTTCCCACATCGACACTACCCAGTTTGATGCCGCCGCCAGTGGTCTCAAACGTCACAGCAGCGCCCGATGCGGAGAGCACATCCGTGCTGGCCGTGAACGACAGTGGCCCCCCCGTAAAGCCTATGGTGACGTTGCCGTCGTTGGTCTTGACCGCGACGGAATTCAATCCATCGGTCTCATTCACAAAAATGGGTGCGGCCAGGTCGCTGGCTGTGGCGACCAGATCGGCAGCGGTGGTCTCAATCGGATCGGCCGAAGTTCCAATACCGGACTTCCCGATCAATTCGACCAGCTGGCCAGTGACATTCAACGTCGCGACATTGCTATCGACCAGCGATCCCGCGTCGTTCTTGACCGTCACGTTGCCCTGCGCTGTGATGGTGCCCAGGCGCAAGCTCGATGCCGAACTCGTCACGACGACGTTGTTATTCGCCCCTCCAGCCACGACGGACGCCGCCGTTCCCACGAGTGTTTCCGCGAGGAAGATGCCGCCGTCCATCGTGCTGGCATTGAAGCTCTCGGCCGTCAGTTCGATCGCGTCGGAAACTTGGCCGATCGCACCTTTGGCAACCAGGTTCACCGTCCGAGCCAGGAGATCGGTCACAGCCTGATTCGCGTCCAGGATGGTCCCTTCCTCGGATTCGAGCGTGACGACATCAGGCGCCGTGACACTGTTGAGCACGATATGGCCAGTCGCAGTGATGCTGACGTCGTGCACTCCGGCGTGAGGTGCGCCCGCATTCACCACGACCTGATTGCTGCCGTTGACGAACGGAACGAATCCACCTTCCTTCGCCAAAACATTGTTGACGATCAGCCCGTCCAGGTTCTCATCGGAAACAAAAATGCCACCGTTGCTGGTGGTGGCCGAGAGCGATCCGATGACGGTCCGAATGGGCCGGTCCTCCGTACCGATCGCGGTCCCGAGAATAATTCCGTTGGTCGTTAAGTTCACGCCCGCTGCTGCCGTCAGATTGGCGGCCCCCATACCGTCATTCCCATCGATAATCGCGCCGTCTCTGGTGGTCAGCAGAATCATCGCAACGCCGGCATCCAGGACTCCCAGCGGCAAGTTGCCCCCCACATCCTCCAAGGTGATGTGGCCGTCCGTGGTGCGAGCATTCAGCAGAGTTGCCACATCAATTTCGAGCGGGTCGGAAGGACCGCCCACTGGTCCGGCGACACCGATCTCGTTCCCGCTGGCCATCACGACCAGATTCACCGTGTCGCCGATGATGTCCGTGCTGTCGTTACCACCATCCGTGATTGCGCCCGTGCGAGCGGTTAGCGCCACATCGTTCGAGCCGGCATTCAACCCCGTCACTTCGATCGAACCGCCGACGATCGTGATCGGGTCGGTGAATGTCGAGCTGTTAATGTCTACCGCGCCCGTGCCGTTGGTCGCGTCGCCGATCGTGATTGAGCTGAAGCCGTCGGTCAGTTGCGTCAGTTCGGCGGTCAGAAGTTGGAAATCTCCCGTGGAACCCGCGCCAATTCCGATCGTGCTGCTGGCTACCGACGGAATGAGCGTCAATGTGGATGTCCCGGAGAGTGGTCCCGACAGGTCGATGTCAGCCCCGGTGATCGAAATGGCTCCGCCGGTGGCCGAGACCGAACCCCCGGCATTGTCCATATTGAAAACGCCAGTGCCGTCGGAGTCACTGTCGGCATTGATGGTGAAGGATCCTCCGCCCGTCGCAACGTCCGCATTCGATCCAGAGAGGAGGACGCCGTTGTGTGCGTTGATGACAATGTTCAGAACCTCGCCGCTGGCGACGCTGTCCGAGATGCTGACGTTCGACAGAGTAAACGACGCGCTGGTACCGCTGGGATCGGTATTGATCGTCAGCGTTTGAGTACCGACGAAGCCGTTGTAGTCGAGTGCTGAATTCCAACTGATGTTGCCCGTCTCGGCACCCGTGCTGCCGTTGCTGATGATGACGTTTAAGTTGGCGCCAAATCCTGCCTGGATGTCGGCAACGTTGAGGGTCGCCCCCGTCGCCGTCGCCGTGAAGGTCCGGTTCCCGTCAGAATCAACGCTTGTGACACCGGCCGTCGCCGCAGCGCCGATGCTCAAGTTAAACGCCAGCAGCGTGCGGTCCTCCAATCGCTCGACCCGCGGCGAGACGACCCAGCCCGACTGAGGTGCGCGGTTCATCTGCCGCGATTGATACCCTTTCGTCCGACGATTTCTTCTCGAAAACTTGGATTTGTTGGGGGCAAACAGACTCTGGATCAGACTGGCAGCACTGAAAATCATCGTAAATCTATCCTGTTAAGAAATGCGAATAAAAAACGCCCTCCAGGGCATTAATTAAAGTGAACGTCTGTTGCAAAGAATTACCCAATCGGATCGTCTTCTCAAGACACTATATCGGCATTGAGAGGCTTGGCGAGAACACTTGAGTTGCCGTAAACGATAATGCCAGATGCGAACAGAACTCACGCAACAGCAACCGCAGTCACGAAGTTTGTAACATTGGGGGGGGTTGGGAAATCAAATCACTCAAAAGTAAATGCCGCAGAGTTTTAAGATTTCCGGCGGCTCCACTGGGGCTTTCTGTGCCTGTCGGAAAGTGGCGACGACAACGCCGTCTGTTGCAGTACTGAGCACTCCAGAGCATCGACAATGCCACAAAATCACCGCCTCGGCATAGATTCCAGCAACCATCACATATTCGTCTTTGAGTCCGCCACCGCTCCCAAGACCGAATTGACGGCCGTTTGCAAAGCCGCGTCGTGGCGATGATCCTTCGAGTAAACCCGAAAGATCGAGAAGCTGGTCGGCAGCGCCTGAAACAGCTCGTCATCGTGCAGTTCACGCGGCGTGCCGCCAACTGTGTCGAGCAGGAAGTTTTGGCCCCCGGCGGGAAGCCTTCCGCTCGGACGGTGATAGTGCCGAGCCACGTCAATCTTCAGTTCCATTTCCCTCAAGTCCGTCGGCAGGTGCGCTCGAATGCGTTTCTCGACCAGGTCCGGCTCGGAAAAAATTGACGTCCGTTCCGCCTGGCCGGCGTGAAAGTTGAAAGTCCGCTCGACCGCCATCTTCCAGGTCACGTTTCGAGTCAGCAGAGCGTCCCACTGCTCTCCAAGCGATTTCAGCTCCGGATCGGAACTCCGCGACCAGCGCTGCACGTCGACCAGGAACGTCGATTCGGTCAGGCGTCGGTATTCGTCCAATTGCTCCAGCGGATTCATCGGCTGCCCGTCCGAACCGCCGAACAACCGCAACATCGTCGGGCCAAACATCTCTTCCAACGCGAGATCAATCGCCCGCACGGTTCGATGAAAATAGATCGTCCGAAACAGATTCGCTCGCGTTTCGATGAAGTTCACCAGCGTCGGCAGTCCGCGCGCGTGAATCGTCAGCCCCTCGGACGAAAAAAAGCTGTAGTGCAGAATCCGCGACAGGTCGAACGCCTTGGTGTTGTAGCCCGACATGTAGGCGTCGCGGAGCACGAAGTCCATGTTGTCCACGGTGTAGATGCCGCTGAAGAGCGACCGCAATCGCCGCAGCCATACCGGATGTCCCTGCTCAAGTTCCGGCTTGCCAGTTGGGCGACGGATCAGCCACGCGACCTGACTCGGTTCGAGTTCCTCGAGCGGGCCCAACTTGCCGTTCGGATTCCGGCGCACTCGGCGAATCAAGTCTCCCAATTCCCGTTGAATCACCGCCGAGCCAATGTCTTCGTGCGTGACACCAAACTGGCCGAGGTAGTGGTCATCAAAGAAATGTCCGAACGGCCCATGCCCCACATCGTGCAACAGCGCGGCCAATCGAACGAGACTTTCGACGCAAGCTCGCGAAGGGACATTCGCGCACGAGGCTACCAGCGACTCGTACCAACGCTCGATGCACACCGACGCGAGGTGCATCGCTCCCAGGATGTGCTGAAACCGCATGTGCTCGGCCGACGGAAACACCCACCATGCCGTCTGCAATTGATGAATCTGCCGCATCCGCTGCACCCACGGATGATCGATCAACTCTTGCTCCGAGACTTCTCCATCCGGAATTCCGTCCTTGGAAACGAACGGGATGTAACCATGAATCGGATCGTGCGACAAACTCTCGCTATTGAAATCACGCGGCATGAAACAACCCTTCTCACTGTGATCAAGTACGGTGCCTACGGACTGTCCACCGTCATCCAACAATTTGCAATTTGCAATTTTCATTTTGCAATTTGCAATGCGTTCCTCCTTCCGCGGAGCCGCCTTGACCCACTTTTCGGCCACAACTAGATTCCGCCCCGCGTCAGGCGTCGTAGCCAAGTGGCTAAGGCAACGGATTGCAAATCCGTCACGCGTGGGTTCAACTCCCACCGACGCCTCTGAGTCTTCGGATTCACAAAAAGCCTCATTTCCCGCTGGGACATGAGGCTTTTTCGTTGATTGCGTCGATTTCGGATCGCGCGGGGTTAGTTGGCAATTATTCGCGGGGCAGAACCGCGAACTTGGGATGCCGCTTGATCACAGCCGCATCGAAGGTCGCAAACTCAGAGCAGTCGTGCTCACGGCACTTGCTGACCAAAAGCTCGTCGGACAAATCCGCACCTCGACGAACCGCACCCAGAGCTCGGCGGATCTGGTCCTCGTCCTCAAATTGCAGATTGTGAACCTGCAACAAACGGGCAAACGCATCCGCGATTTCGTCCCGCGACCAATCGTAAAGCGTGCTGAGCACCCAGTCCGTTTCAATGAGAACCAGGTCGAGCACGAAAAACGTCGCACCCTTCCGGGACAGCAACTTCATGGTGGCTCGGTACTGAGCCTCTTCGTCGCGCGTCAGATACCGAACCATGACATTGGCATCCAGACCGATCATCGCCGAGCCTTCTTAAAGCGACGAGCAGCACCGTCGCGAACGGTGGCCTTGATCTGTTCCAGGGACACCGGCTTCTTTGGCTTCTTCATGGGAAACGTTTCCGCCAGTTCGGCAAACGTGGCTGACTTGGCACTCAACACGACTCGGCCCCCCGGTTCAATGTCATAGAGCAGCATGGAGGACGGCTTGATCTGCAACGCCTCGATCACCGCCTTTGGGATCGTCGTCTGATTTTTAGACGTAAGTTTTGATGAAATGCTCATACAAGGACTCTACCGGACAACAAGGACTCTGACAAATGGCAAGGAATCCGGAAGGTATCCCGGAGTCACTTGTGATTCCTGGGATTCAACGGTGGCCGTATTCCAGCACGGCATCCAGAAAATGAATGACTTGCTCGTATAGCTCTTTGCCGGAGAATCGCCACGATCTCGATCTGTATCCCAAACCTGGAAAGAGGCCGAACTGTCTAGCTTTCCGCGGGGCTGCTACAAATTCCGCATGGCTCTTAATCCTTTGGACTGGTTCCGAACCCACGTCGATGGTGCTCCCTCCGAACCGCGCCGGCAGTTCATCGCAGGCCTGATTGTCTGGGTGCTGGCGTGGCTGGTGGTGTGGTGGAATCAAGATGCTCGCGCGACGCTGTCAATGGCGGCAATTTCCAGCCAGACCGTTCCGCAAAACTCCACCAAGCCCACGTCCACTCAGCCGGACGTGACTGTGAAACCTCAACAGGATTTGGGAATCAAGACCGGCTCGTCCGGAGTAATCACTAATTGGTTGGGAACATTCATCGGTCTGGGCCTCTTCTGGGGTGGAGGCTTGTTGATCTTTCGGCGGCTGACCGGTTGGGGGTTCTGTCTGCCGTGGCTGCGGAGATTTGACACGATCGAGCGACTCTCGCTGGTGAGCGCGACGAGTTTGACTTTGTTTGCGATCGTCTTGCACTGGTTTTGGTCGCATATCGATCGTTGGATGGTGGCCGCCGCCGTTGCTATTGTGGTGTTGGCGCTGGCCTTTGGCTGGAAACTGCCTGGAAAGAAAAAATCATGAACCGAACCGAGATCCTGCAACGAATGCGAGCCGCTCGGCCAATCATCGCGCCGTCGATGCTCAAGTGCGATTTTGGCAATTTGGCCCACGAGGTCGAACGGCTCACGGCCGCGAAGTCCAAGGTGCTGCACTGGGATGTGATGGATGGGCACTTCGTCCCGAACCTCTCCTACGGGCCGATGGTGATCGAAAAGGTGCGGCCGCTGACCGACATGGTCTTCGACGCGCATCTGATGATCTCCGATCCGGACCATTATCTCGACGAGTATCTCAAGGCAGGCTGCGACGCGATCAGCTTTCATCTGGAAGCGGTGCCGCAGCCGACAGCGTTGTTGCGGCGCATTCGTGAGGCGGGGCGTGTCGCGGGGTTGGTGTTGAATCCGAAGACGCCGCTGTCGGACGTCGCTCCCTTCGTGGGTGAGATCGACCTGCTGTTGCTGATGAGCGTGCAAGCCGGATTCGGCGGGCAGTCGTTCATTCCGGCGTCGGTCGAAAAGTTGCGACAGGCTCGGCAGATGATTTCGCCCGACACGATCCTGTCCGTGGACGGCGGCATCGGGTTGAAGACGATCGCCGCGTGTGCTCAGGCTGGCACGGACCTGTTCGTTGTCGGCAGCGCGATTTTCGATCAGACTGATTACACGGTCGCGGTCGAGGAACTGACTCGGCTGGCGAGTTGAGCGACGGGGTCGGAAGTCACTTTCCGGCCCCATTGGTTCGTGGAAACTTCCAATTTTAAATGCAGCGGCCGGAAAGAGACTCCCGACTCCTTGTGAGTATAACTCTATGACGATTGTCGCCGTGGTTCGGCCCGGCTGGACTGAATTCGATGAGCAGCATCGGCTAATTGGATCGCTCGATTTGCCGCTGAATGCGCGCGGCGAAGCGCAGCTCGCGCCGTTGATCGAGCGTCTGAAGTCACTCCCCAAGCCTCCGGACGCGATCGTGTGCGGCACTGCTCAGCCCGCGAAGGGGACGGCGGAAGCCATCGCCAAGGCACTCGACCTGACGGTTCGCGAGTCGGAGGAATTCGCGAACTTGAATCTGGGGCTGTGGCAAAGCTCGACGATCGAAGACATCGGCCGGCGCATGTCACGCATTTTTCATCAATGGCAAGAAGCCCCTGAGACGGTTTGCCCGTCGGAAGGAGAGCCGTGGGAATTTGCGGTGGCTCGCGTGCAACGAGCGCTTAAGAAGCCGCTCCGCAAGTTCGACGCGTTGGTGATCGTCGCTTCCGAGCCTTTAGCGAGTCTTGTATCTTCCCTGTTGACCAGCGAACCACCCGATCTGACCACCGCATTTTCCGAAGAGCCGCGCGACCCGATCATCGAAGTGTTTGAGTCGAGCCGCGATGGTGAGTACATCCGGCAAAGCAACACTGACGAGACATCGTCATGATTTTCGGTTGCCGATTTTTGATTTTCGATTGAAACAAATCTGCATTCTCGATCACAAATCAAGAATCGAATATCAACAATTCCATAGACATGCACCGATGAGCCGACCCTCCGCGACTGATCCCGACAATTCCAACGGCAAACGCCAGAAGCGTGGCGTCCCCGAAGGCCTGTGGATTCAGTGCGATGGCTGTAAAGCCACGGTCTATCGCAAACAGATTCAGCAGAGCCTGTATTGCTGCCCGGAATGCAATCACCACTTTTATGTGCCCGCGAAAGCTCGCATCGCCCAGTTGCTGGACGAGGAGAGCTTTGAAGAGTGGTTCACCAATCTTCTGCCGAAGGATCCGTTGGGCTTCGTGGACAAGAAGCCGTACAAGGATCGCTTGAAGGAAGAACAGAAGAAGACCGGCCTGACGGACGCTTGCGTGATCGGCAAAGGCTATATGCGTGGTCGGCCGCTGGTGCTAGGACTGACCGATTCGGCATTCATCATGGGAAGCATGGGCTCGGTGGTCGGCGAAAAGCTGACTCGCGGAATCGAGCAAGCCACCGAACTGAAACTGCCGCTGGTGATAGTCAGCGGTTCGGGCGGTGGCGCTCGGATGCACGAGGGCATCTTATCGCTGATGCAAATGGGTAAGGTCTCCGCCGCACTGGGCCGCTTTCACGATGCGGGGGGGCTGTTCATTTCCGTGCTGACGAACCCGACGATGGGAGGCGTGGCCGCCAGCTTCGCATCGCTTGGCGACATTACACTGGCCGAACCGAAAGCGCTCGTGGGATTCGCCGGACCACGTGTCGTCGCCGCTACCGTCAAACAAGAGCTTCCCGAAGGGTTTCAGACCAGCGAGTTCCTGTTGAAGATGGGCTTCGTCGATCGCATCGTGGATCGGCAGCACATGCGGACGGAAATTGCCCGGATCATCGATTACTGCGGGGCGTAGGTCAGGCTTTCTAGCCTGTCCTTGGCGACGGTCCCACGATTTCCTGGCTCGCTGAGTCAGTCTGGAAAGCCTGACCTACTTTCATGGCGAATTTCCTGAAGAATCTGTTCGACAAGAAAAAGGTCGAGCGAATCGATATCGCTCGGCGCTTCGAGCTATTGGCCCGCGTTGGCCAAGGAAGCATGTCGAAGGTCTGGCGTGCCCGCGATTCGATGACCGGCAGGATGCTCGCCGTCAAAGTGCTCGACAAGGTGAAGACTGAGCGATTCGAAGCCCGCTTCGTGGGGCTCAAGAAGCCCAGCGAAGGAGAGATCGCAGTCAGCTTGCAGCATCCCAACGTCGTCAAGACGATCGAATTTGGGAGGACGACGACCGACGAACAATACTTGGTCATGGACTACGTCGATGGACTGAGCCTGAGCTATCTGGTCGATACCCAGAACGAGCAGATGAAAGACAACTGCTTGAACTACATCATCCAGCTCGGCGAAGCAGTCGACTATCTGCACAAGCAGAACTGGATTCACCGCGATCTCTGTCCGCGGAATGTGATGGTTGATTCGGACAACACCGTCAAGCTGATCGACTTTGGCCTCGTCGTGCCGAACACGCCGGATTTTCAGAAGCCCGGCAATCGTACCGGGACTGCCAATTACATGGCTCCGGAGCTCATCAAGCGGCAGAAGACCGACCAGCGCATTGACATCTTCTCGTTCGCGGTCACGGCCTATGAGATGTACTCGAAGCGGCTCCCTTGGGACGTGCCGGATCAGGAAACGCTCGACACTGTTTTGCAGCACATCAACAAGCCCCCGAAGCCGCTCGCCACGCTCGCTCCGCACATCGACCCACGCGTCGCCGACATTCTGATGAAGGGGTTGCTGCCAAACCCCAACGATCGTTGGCAATCGATTGCCGAGTTATTGATTCCGCTTCGCAAGGTTCACGAAGAGATCGAAGCGAAGAGATCGCTCGAACGAAAGATGAAGGCCGCGTCCGCCAAAGCCAAGAGTAAAGAGCAAGCCAAAGACAAATCCCTCACCGCTGGCCAGGCGAAGAAAGCAGCGGACGACGACGCCTTCTTTGAACAGATTCTGCTCGGTGACGCACCGACTCGCAGCGACAAGCCAAAACCGAAACCAGCAGACACCCTGGCCAAGCCCTCGCAAGCGAGTGCGCCCAGCCCCTCTTCGACTGCCGCACCGAAATTGCGTCCTACGGCAAAGACGGCATCCGCTGCGTCGAAAAGTCCGTTGGGAAAACCTTTGCCGAAGTCTTCAACGTCCAAACCAATCGCCAAGCCAGTTGTCGTCGAGGATGAATTCGACGGCATCGAGATCGAGGAAGAAGGCCACAAACTCGACGGCATCACATCAGAGCCAGAATCGTCGGACGAATTCGATGGCATCGAAATCGAGTCCGAAGGTGACGTCCCTATCGACTCGTCGGAGTCAGCGCCCGGTGCTGGCCGCAAACTCGCTGGATTGCTCGACGTGGAACGGCCAGTCAGCCTCACAGCCAATAAGGCGACCGCTGAAGAGGACGACGACGAAGCGGTGCTCCGACTTCCGGATAACGACTGATTGCTGTTCTCTGTGGGCGAAGAAGCTCACGCCAAATTGAGCGAAGCCAAGAGTTGGACAAAGCGCATCGTCAATCGTCCGGGAGTAGAACTCACCATCTGCCCGCGCGGTCGTTTCAAACTGACTTCAGGCAGCCCAATCGGTTTCTGACACCCTTAATTCCGCAGCATGACGGCGATCAGTCCCACGCGGTTCGGTGAGCACTCTGTTGAGGGTATATGACCACGTTGATGTTTCAGAGTCTGGCGATTTCATTCTTGCTGGGTGGTCTGGTCGGGCTGCAGCGGCAGCATGTCGAAGCGCCGCTGGGTGGCGTGCAGACGTTTCCGCTGATCTCGGTGTTTGGGTCGTTGTGTGCGATCCTGGCGGAGCCGTTTGGGGGCTCGATGATCGCCGCCGGATTGCTTGCGGTGGTGACGGTGATTGTTGTTGGGCATCAGCATCCATCCCCAAAGCTCGAAGGCGATCGCAGTCTCACCACCGAAATAGCGATGCTGTTGATGTTCGCGGTCGGAGCCTTGTGTGTGCGTGGTCCGATGATTGTGGCCGTCGCGGTGGGGGCCGGCTTGGCCGTGCTGTTGCAACTGAAGCCACAGCTACACGGCTTGATCGCGCGGCTGGGGGACGTGGACGTCAAGGCGATCATGCAGTTCGTGTTGATCACGTTCATCGTGCTGCCGGTGCTACCCGATCAAACCTATGGACCGCTGGATGTGCTCAACCCGCATGAAATGTGGCTGATGGCCGTGCTGGTCGTGGGAATCAGTCTGGGAGGCTACATCACCTACAAGTTCTTTGGACAAATGGCCGGCTTGGTGCTGAGCGGTCTGCTGGGGGGCTTGATCTCCAGCACCGCTACTACCGCCAGTTACTCGCGGCGCACGGCACACTTGCCCGAAGTGGCGTCGTCCGCCGCGACCATCATTGTTCTGGCATCATCAGTCAGCCTGGTGCGCGTCTTGTTGGAGATTGTGATTGTGTCGCGCGGCTTCTTTCTGACGGCGGCCGCGCCGCTGCTAATTCAACTCGTCTTGTCCTTGGCGATGGCGGCTTACCTATGGCGGCGATCCCGTCGCGAGCCGGAGTCCATGCCGAACCAAGGCAATCCTACGGAACTCAAATCCGCCCTGTTGTTCGGCCTGCTGTATGGTGCGGTGCTGCTGGAGATCGCGGCCGGCAAAGAGTACCTCCCGGAGTCGGGCCTGTACGGCGTGGCCATCCTGTCGGGTCTCACCGACATGGACGCCATCACGCTCTCGACCAGCCGACTGGTCGAAGTCGGCCGGCTGGAAAGAGGCATCGCCTGGCGAGTCATCCTGACCGCCAACTTGGCAAACCTCGGTTTCAAAACCGGTCTCGTGGCCTGCCTGGGACATCGTCGATTGCTGAACCAGATGTTGTGGTTCTGCGGCCTGACGCTTGTGAGCGGTGTGACGTTGGTGGTCTTTTGGAAATAACGACCTCAATCACTTTTCCAAGTCACATCAGCACGACGCGCAAGCGAGTGGTTTGATTTCCCAACGACTCGGCCACTCGCTTGCGCGCCGTGCTTGGTTCTGTCGCCGCTTCTTGGCAATACGCCGGCATTTGGTTCGCTCAACTTTGTCTTCCCGCCAGACAAATCATTCTCTCGGAGACCACTCCGCCGAGAACGTATGCCGCAGCAGACGCCAGAAGCGTGAAGCCAGTGACAGCGTGCCACAATCAATTCGAGCTTGGCCCGGCGAGTACAGCGAAGTCGCGGATTCATCGCTCATGCGCACGCGAACTGCGTAGGAGACTTCGACGGGAGTCGCTCCGGTACTCGTGTGTTTCACAGCCGCCAAGTGCGTGACAGTCAACTCGCGAGGGACCGCTTCCGCATGTGAGGAGGCAACCTCTTCGACACGACCCTCTCGCGTCATGCCGGGGTCCGAAAGGAGCCGCAGCCGCACAGATTGGCCGGGACGGATAAATTCGATGGCGTTTTGATCGACGAGCAACACCGCGTCTTGCCGCGCGGGATCGCCGACGTAGCAAAACAACGTTTGCTCGTGGACAGTCGCGCCGCGATTGATCACTTCCAGAGGCGTGCCATCCCAGTCGGGCAACTGCTCTTCGGCCGGCGGGGTGCGAGCCAGATTTGGTGGCGGGAGCACGATGCCATCGGCTGGACTTTTCAGCCGCAGCCGTTGCACTTCCTCGCTGAGTTGTTGCAGACGTCGCTTGGCACTGACAAGTGCGTCGCGAGTCGTAGGCAGACGGAGCGCTGCCGATTCGTTGCTGCCGCGTTGAGCTTCCAACGTCCGCAGCCGCGCACCGAGTCGGGCGACCTCGGCGACTTGCCGTTCGTGCTGCAACAGAATCTCGTGGTTAGAGAGTAGTCCGAGCGATTGCCCTGCCTGCACTCGCGATCCCGCCGGGACAGCTGATTCGATGCGGCCAGAAACGGTCACGAAGACCGGTTGCGCGTCTCCCGGAAAGACGACAAACGGCGCGCTCACGGAATACGGCAGCGGAATCAGCAGCAGCGCGGCGAGCAACACTCCGCACAGGGTCAGCCCATTTCGCAAGCGGCGTGGAGAAAGCGTTTGACTGGCGTACCGTTGGCGGACGCGCGTGACGAACTCACGCAGCGGCGTCAGCACGGCTCCGGCCACCATCACCACGGACAATCCCGTCGCGATCAGGCCAAGTCCGCGCCCCAAAAAGTAGTACAGGAACCACACGATGCCCACCGTCACGAACAGCCGATAGATCGCTGAAGCGACTCCGTAAACAGACAGGGTCCACCAGCGCCAAGAATCGAGATCGATCTCTTCGTCGCTGACGCCGACGATCAATCGCTCGCACAGCGACATGACCGTTTGCCGAGCCTGCATCGCCAGGTTCGGCAGGTTGAGCAGATCCGCCAACACATAGTAGCCGTCGTACCGCATCAACGGGTTTCCGTTGAACAGCAGCGTGTTGACCGAGCAGACCAGCATCACGTTCAAGAAGATGGAGTTCAGCAGTCCCGGCACGCTCTGCCACCACAGCAGCGTCGCGATCGACGCCAACACCAACTCAACGAAAATGCCTGCCGCCGAGATCGCGATTCGAGGCCAACGCCGCGAGACCATCCAGGCATCCGTCACGTCGCCGTACAGCAGCGGCATGAACATGAGCACTTGGATTCCCAACTCATGACATTCGCCGCCGTAATGCCGGCAGGTCAGCACATGCCCGAACTCGTGCAGCACCTTAATGACGATGAATACGACCACCAGAGACAACAGATTCCCCATGCCGAACAAGTCCGTCGCCTCAGGTAGACGGCGTGCGAGCGTTTCCCAGCGCAGAGTCACCAGCAACAAGGCCCACGCGATCAACGCTACACAGACCGTCAGAAACGCCGGTCGAAACAGCCAGCGCGTCCACGGTTCCATACGCCGCAGCAACGGCTCCGGATCGATCCCGCGCCAGCGAATCGCCAAGACGTTCGTCAGGGCACTCCACCGCGCTCGTTGCCGAGTTCGCTCCTGTTGCCGTGAGAGTAGGCGTCCTTGTCCTGGCCTCAGGGACGACACCAACCCGGACTGGACCAGCGAGCCAACAAACGATTTCAAGTTGTCGATCGACCAAGGCTCGCCCGGAAACTTTCGACGCAGCGATTCAAGCATCTGGCCGTAGGTCACGCGCCCGTCCAGCAGCGAGAATACTGCATACTCGGCATCGCGCAACCGGAAGTAGGCGAGAGACAATGGGTCTTTCAACGTCCAGCCGGCATCCGCACCACCCGCACTCGTTCGCGCGATCAGGTCGCGGCGCATCCGCCAGGGGATGATCGCGTCCGTTGCCGCAGAGGGGTTTCCAGTAGAGGACATGTCTTGGTTTGTCTTTATTCGCAGGTCGGCTTTGCCATCCGCAGGAAGTTGGCCTCGGAAACCTGCCTGCGGATGGACGACGGCAACCAACCGAAAAAGGTCAACGGGACGTCACGCTCGGAGCCCTAAGCTCAAAAAGTTTCCTTCATGCACGCACGGGACTATTTTCCACCAGACTTGGCGGCGGAGCTTGTCGCTGTGCGGCTGGTTGGGTCGATGATCATTTCGGCTTGCAGACCGGGACGCAGCGAGAGGTCGGGATTCTCGACTTCGGCCCAGACACGGACTTGGGCATTGACCGGATCAATCTCCGGGCTGACGAAGACGATTTTGCCTCGCACGACGATCGGCTTCTCTTCGTCCGAAGGTTGCACAAGCACCCGCACGGCCGCGCCGCGCAGTAGGCCGGCAATCTGCCGGCTCTCGACAAAGCCTTCGACCTTTAGCCGATCCAGTCGCACAATCCGCAACACGCGCTGTCCCGGTTCGAGCCACTCGCCCCGATACCGCAAGGTCTCGACGACCACGCCATCCAATGGCGATTTGAACTGACGCCGCGCCAATTGCAGTTGCGCTTGTTCGAGCGTGCGAGCTTTCAGATCGCGAGTCAGCGTATCAACGTCTTTTTGCATCCGAGCCTGCTCGACCGCCAGCTTCAGCCGCGCGACCGTTTGATCCTGTTCGGTGATCGTCGAGTCTTCGATTTGCTTGAGTAGATCGGCCAGTGCTTTCTCGAAGACCGCTTTCTCGATCTCCAGCTCGTTCCGCTCCATGATCAGCTTCAAGCGGTCTACTTCGGTCAGCGAGACACTCTTCTCGAATGCCTTGCGCGCCTGCACAGCTCGGTCGTACTCCACTTTGGAGGAGTCGCGAGACTTCGTCGCGTGCCGAATGGCCACATCGTTTTCCGCCTTCAAGCTAGCGATCCGTTGCGTTAAGCCCGCCTGGGTCCGGTCTTGCTCGGCCTCTTTCAACAGTGCTTCAGCGGTCTTCACCGGCAGAGCGTTCTTCGCCAGACGATCGGCGATGGCCAACTCCAACTCCGCGCGAGCAACCGCCAACTTGACGTCCTCCGCATCCAACTGGCCTAGTACTTGCCCCGCTTTGACTTGGTCTCCATCGCGCACATCGAGCAACTCCAGCACACCGGCCTCCCGCGCGGGGACTTCGACCTCGTCGAGCACCCGCACCAGCGCCGATTGCACTTTGATCGGCTCGGCCGCAGAAACAGCCCATCCACAGGCGGAGAGGGCCACGATCGCCAGCAGTAATCTGAGAGTCATCATCGATCTCCGTGACCCGCTGGCCCGCCGCCGGACTTTCGTTGTCGATACATTTCACGAAAGCTCTGTTTGGGAGGGACTGGCAATTCGCGTTGGCGGCCCCAGGGGTTGAGCCGATTGTAGACCAGAAACCTCGGCAGCCACGACAGGACTTTTCGGCCGACGGCACCTGCGAAAACAAACAGCTTGGGGCGTCGCATCACGAAGCTCGCCGCACCGAGTGCAAAGCGTTTCGACCACGGCACCAGTCCCCGCACCGCGATTTCCTTACGCCATGTCAGCAGTTGATGATGCAGGTCGATCTTGACCGGACAGACGTCGGTGCAACTGCCACAGAGGCTGCACGCATAGGGCAACGAATGAAACTGCTGAGCATCTCGCGATGGAGCAAGGATCGAACCGATCGGACCGGGGACCGTCGTTTGATAACTGTGCCCGCCGCTACGTCGAAAGACCGGGCAGGTATTCATGCAGGCTCCGCAACGGATGCAATTCAGCGAGCGACGAAAATCGTCGCTGCCCAAAATGTCGCTGCGACCGTTGTCGAGCATCACGATATGCAACTCGCCCGCCGGCTTCGGTCCGTGGAAGTGCGAGCTATAGGTCGTGATCGGCTGACCGGTCGCGGAACGTGCCAGCAGTCGCAGGAAGACTCCGAGATGTTCGGCTTTGGGAATCAGCTTCTCGATGCCCATGCAGGCGATGTGGACTGGCGGCAGTGACACTCCAAGGTCCGCGTTCCCCTCGTTCGTGCAGACGACGAAGCCTCCCGTCTCGGCGATGGCAAAATTGACGCCGGTGATTCCCGCTTCGGCACGCATGAACTTGTTTCGCAATTCGATCCGCGCGGCCTCGACAAGAGGCTTGGCTTCGGCGAGTCCCTCTGGTGTGCCGATCACGCGATGAAAGAGCTCGCCAACTTCTTCCCGTTTGATGTGAATCGCCGGCAACACGATGTGGCTGGGGGCTTCGTTACGCAATTGCACGATCCACTCGCCAAGGTCCGTATCGACGACCTCCAGGCCGTGTCGTTCGAGAAACGGATTGAGATGACACTCCTCGGTGAGCATCGACTTGCTCTTCACGACGCGCGTGACGTTGTGCTTCTGCAAGATGCCCAGCACGATCTCGTTGTGCTCGGCCGGCGTCGACGCCCAATGCACGGTCGCCCCGAGCTTCGTCGCATTGGCCTCGAATTGCTCCAACAGATCGGCCAGTCGCGACACCGTGTGACTCTTGATCGCGCCCGCCGTTTCACGCAGCGTCTCCCACTCGGGCAGCGAGTTGGCCATGCGATCGCGTTTCGCTCGCACGAACCACAACGCCTGGTCGTGCCAGTGCGTGCGAGCGTCATCGCGTGTGAATACAGCAGCATTGTCGGCGTGATTCATGATTCCCGTCTTTCACCCATCACCCGGAACGCGTTAGCGTCCGGCTCCCCGATATGTACGAGAACCGGACGCTAGCGCGTTCCGGCTAATGGGCTAATGGATTCTCAGCGGCCTTGCGCGACTATTGCGAGTCCAGCACCTTTAGCATCGTCTTGGCAACGAATTCGTTGCCCGCCAAATTGAGATGCACGCGGTCGGTGGTGAGCACTCCCTTCTCGGCGTTGTCTTTGTTGTGAGCCTTCAGATGCTCGACGAATGCCGCCCGCAGGTCGCACAGCGGCAGCTTGAGCTCCTTGGCGATCTTGCGGCTGATGTCCGAGTACTGATCAAGCTTGGCGTCGAGCACATTCGCGCCGCCATTCTTTTCGCCAATCACGGTCGGCGTGCAGAGGACTACGGTCGCTCCAGCATCACGGCATTTGCCAATGACTTCCTTCAAACCGGACTCGAAGGCATCGGACATCGTTCCGCGTGCCGGGTCTTTCTCGCCGTGCCAAACGTCGTTGATGCCGATGTAAATGAAGACGATCGTCGGCTTCTTAGCGATCACGTCTTTGTCGACTCGGCGTTGCAGGTCCGGGACTTTGTTACCACTGATTCCGGCACCGATGACTTCAATCTTGAGATCAGCGTGCTTCTTATCAAGCGTCTGCCGGATCATCGTGACGTATCCGTTGGGACCAGCACCACCTTGAGTGATCGAGTCTCCCAAGAAGACGATGCGGTCGCCCGCTTTGAGTTTCACCGTGGGCTCCTCAGCAAAGCTGACCGCCGGAACGAAAAGAATCCAACTCCACAGCAGCAAACTCAGTCGTTGTGTCATCTCGCAAACTCCTGGATGGTGTGAGGGCCAAAACAGAGGGTCGGGCAGTATGGTCGCCGCCTCGAAAAAACGCACGTTCTCCGAAAGCAGACGGGCCTATCTAAAAAGTCGGCACAGCAGATCGCGACCACTTCGAAACTCTCAATGACGATTCTTTTCGCCAACTGACATGGCCACGCCCATCAGTTCGTAGTTTGGACTTTCCACGACGAGATCTCGACTCTTCTCGCTGAAGCCGACAATTGGCTCTGGCCTATCAGCTGGAACGCGCTAGCGTTCGGATTGTTGCTGGTTTTTCCTCCGAACCGGACGCTAGCGCGTTCCGGCTGATGGGACTATCGGCTTCAGCGAGCCGTGTCGAATTTTCCCTTCCCACTGACGCAACCCGCCGGCACAATCCGCCCGCTTTGAAAGGATTCAAAGGAGGAGCACATGACTCAAGAGTTGCGTCGGCTGGTTGAAACATCGCTGGTGCTGGCCGCGGATGCGGAGCAGCGCTTGGCCGCGATCAGTGAATCTGTTTTGAGTTCGTCGCCCTATCTCGATCGGCCGAACTTCTCCGCGATTTGCGATGACGATTTGGCGCATCTCTTCGAGCAATACGACCAACGCTTTTTCGCCGGAGCCTGCCGGCGCACGTTGCAGGCGATGGGAAGCCCGCTCGACTTTCGCGTCTCGCCGAGAATGACTCGCGCGGGAGGGAAGACGACTCGCTTGCTGCCGCGAGTTGCTCGCGGACTGTCGCCCGTCCCGCGGTTTGAGATCGCCGTCTCGTCCACGCTGTTATTCCAGACGTTCGCGGACATCGACCGACCGATCAAAGTTACCGGCTTGCTGTGTCATAACCGGCTGGAAGCATTGCAGCGCATCTTCGAGCACGAGTTGATGCACCTCGTCGAGATGCTGTTGTGGCAGGCGTCCTGCTGCGCGGCGCCGAGGTTCAAAGACATGGTCAACCGCTTCTTCGGCCATACCGAATCGAATCATCAGCTCATCACGCCGGACGAACGCGCTCGTGAGAAATTCGGCATTCGAGCCGGCGATCGCGTGCAGTTTACGCTCGACGGTCTGCCGTACACCGGCGTAGTCAACCGTGTCACCAAGCGAGCCACGATCCTGGTCGAAGACCCGCGCGGCCCGCGCTACTCCGACGGAAAACGCTACGCGAAGTTCTACATCCCCGTCGGGATGCTCGAACGCTGTGCCTAGCCGCGTTCGCATGTAGTGACCCGATTGATCGGGTCGATCTCGACCCCATCAATGGGGTCACTACGAGCAAACGATTTCGTCGCTGGTGCCTTAATCCTCCGCCGCACCGCCGAGCGTGACGTTGATCTTGTACTTCGTCTGCAAGTGCGCGTGAGCTTGGGCGGCGTGGCCGTCCTTGGGGAACTTCTTGCAGACGGTTTGGTACGCCTTGATCGCCGCTTCGTTGTCGCCAGAGGCTTCGCGGACCTGGGCGATTTGATAGAGCGCCCACGGAGCATCAGGGGCACTCGACGTGACTTGGCCGTAAAGGATGATCGACTCGTTCCATTCCTTGAGATGCCGGTGGCACCAGGCCATCTGCTTGGTGTTCTCCGGGAAATTGGTGCATTGGCGGAACGTGCCGATCGCTTCCTTGTACATGCCGCCGTCCCGTTGCGTGATGGCGATCCACCACAACCACTTCTCCGTGTTGGCGGCGTCGATCTTGAGGTTTTCGGTAAAGGCGTCGATGGCCTCTTTCCAGCGGCTGCCGTGGCGATACGCGACCGCGATCGCTTCGTTCCACTTGGGTTGATTCTGGCTGTCGAGCCCGGCGGCCTGGCGGTAATGAGCGACCGCCTCGTCGTACTTCTGCTGTTGGACGTAGCTCCAAGCCATTTGGCTCAGCCCTTCCGGGCGATTGGTGAATTGACCATAGAGCTTGCGAGCGTCGTCGTATTTCAGAATCGACTTGTACCAATCGGCGAAGCGTTGCAGCGTCGCGTCTTCTTGGCCGTAGAGTCGCAACATCGCTTGATAGGCTTCGATGACTTTGTCTTCCCGGCGCGAGTAAGCCTGCACGTCGGCGGCGTAGAAGGACCACTCGCGCGCGTTGGTCTTGTCTTCCGGCTTGCTGAGGTCGGTCGGGATGCGTTCGCGAATCGCGGCCACGCAGCCGTCGGCGACCTTCTCGCCCTTTTCTTTCGTCTTCGCGTCGGCCGTGAGCGTGCCGATCGGCGTGCGGCAGAAGTACCAAACGTGATAGGGTCGCTGATTGTCTTTGTAGGTCGTGTCCAGGGCCGCGACTCCTTCGGCCGCGTTGCCCGTGCTGAAGTAATGCGTTGCCAGTTGTTGCGACGCTTGGACGCAGAGGTTGTTGGCATCGCCGGGCGTCCTTTTGATTTCGTAGACCAGCTTACGCCAGTTGGCGACTTTGCCATCGACGTCCATCTCGACGTCAGCAATGTCGAGCAGGTCATTCAGCGAGTAGACCGCCGCCAGCGAGGACTCGTACTTCGAGACGGTTTGCAGATACGCCTTCTTGGCTTTCTTGACCTCGCCGTTCTCTTTGTAGCAGCGGCCGATGTAGAAGGACGCGATCGAGGCTTCCGGCGAGTCCGGCCAATAGTCGATGACCGTCTGAAAGCCTTCGCTGATCGCCGTATTGATCTTCTTCAAATGAATCTGGCAGATGCCCCACTTGAGCTGGGCGAACGGCGTCCCCTCGCTCTTTTCATAGAGCGTCACGAACTTCTCATACTCGCCCAGCGCGATCTTGTATTGCCGCTCGCGGTAGTACTTGTCGGCGACATCCATCTGATACCGCTCGGCTTCGCGCAGTTGCTTCCGGCGTTCCAGCGAGAATTCGTCAATCTTGTTCTGGGCAAACGCCGTCGAACCGAGCGATGCCAAGAGTCCCCAAGCAGCGATCACGATCACACAGTAGCGGCGGAGCATGTCGTCTCCTCATCAAATCGGAGGAAGGTGGGAAGTTCGCAGGGGCGACATGATGTCGAACGTTTTTGTGAGCGGCAAGGCGCTAGCCGCCGGTCTTCTGAAAACATCGGCGACTAGCGCCTCGCCGCTCACGAAGAATCGTGAAATCAGCGTCAGCATCAACATGAGTCCCAATAGACATCCCAAGCAATACAGGGTGTCAAAAAAAAGAAGGGTTGAGATGGCGGGAGCAAGCTCCCTGCGACACCTCAACCCTCCCAGCCCCAAGGACACTTGGAAGAGACCTGTTGAAATCACTCCGGGGCGATTGGTCCTTGTGGCTTTCGCGATGATGCTCGGTGGTTGTTCGAGTCCGTCGGCTCTCGCCTATCGCGAGAACTTACGCTTCACGGACTCGTACATGTTCTTGGCCGTGCCTGCCGGAACAGCCGCGGTTGCGGACTGCTCTGTGATTCCGGAGCCGGCGTAATGATCGGTTCGTCGGTGGTCACTTCCTCGCTGTAGGTGACTCGTGCCGGTGGCAGGCTGAAGTCATCTGTCGAGGATTCGTTCTCGTGAGTTCTCTGCGGTGCGGAGACCGTCCGACTGCTCGGTCGAGACGGCATCCATCGTCGAGCTTGTGGTGCTTCTAACTCCAGTGCCGGCGGGACCGGCACGGGACGTTCGTTGGGAGCAGGCTCAGGGGCGAATGTCGGTTCGGGGGAGAGCCGCAATTCGCGTTGTTCTGAAGTTGATTGCTGAGGAATTCGTTGAGGAGCTTCGAAGGTTTCCGGGACGTAGGTGTCTGATTCGCCCCGGTCCTCTGAAAGAGAAGGCCGAGGTTCATTCATCCGTCGCCAAGGGAACGAGGGAGCTTCCCACGATCGCATTGTGCGAGGCACCTGACAGCCGCTGCTGAGTCCGGCCGCGACGATCAGGCCGCTGGTAACAACGACAACGGCCGTCGGTCGGAGGATCATAAGTGTGGCTTTCAGTCACTCGCGATTCCATTCGTCGCGTCACCCATCCGTGTCATGCTTAGGTGCCAAGATGATCGGCAACACACTTCGTCGAGAAGCAAGTGAAACGATCCGAAATCATCAGACAGGTGAGTACTGAGGTCGGACTGTCTCGACGCGCCGAAATCGCCACAGATCGGCATTGCGAGCATCCTCCGCCTTGTGCCGCGCCTGCCCGACTCGCCGACGAATGCCAACCTGCCGCTCATGCCGCTGGACGCCATCGCGCCTGCTATGCAGATCGACCGGATTGTGGCGGGCGAGCGTTGCGAAGCGGTCACTGATGCCTCTGCTCAAACGGAATACTCGGACTGACACGACTAACCCGAAGCGTGAGCGAGGGCGAGCGCTCCACCAATCGTCGATTTCAGAATGACCGGTGTTTGAAGCGTTTGCCCTCGCCAACGCGTCGGGTTACTTAGACATTCCCTTCCGCCTGCCTGTTGTTGCGCGACTTGCGAGTCCGACGACGAGCCACATACCCTCCCCGGCCCGTCTTCATTAGCTCGAATTGAACCGACAACAGGCCGACGCTCGATGCGCTTCATTCATGCCGCCGACATTCATCTCGACAGTCCCTTGCGAGGGCTCGAACGTTACGAAGACGCACCGGCTGGCGAAATTCGTGAAGCTCCGCGACTGGCATTGAAAAACCTAGTGCGGTTTGCGGTTGAGCAACGGGTCGCCTTCGTGGTCATCGCGGGCGACGTCTATGACGGGGACTGGCCGGACTACAACACCGGGGTGTTCTTCGCCGCTCAAATGAGCCGCCTGCGAGAAGCGGGGATTCGGGTTGCTCTGATTCGCGGTAATCACGACGCCGCCAGCCAGATCTCGAAGGAACTCAAACTCCCTGGAAACGTACATGTCTTTCCATCGCAGCAGCCCGAGACTCTGGTGCTGGAAGAGTTCGGTGTTGCCATTCACGGACAGAGCTTTGCGACGCAGTCCGTCACGGCCGATCTTTCAGTGAATTATCCGGCCGCGCGGCGCGGTTTGTTTAACATCGGGATGTTGCATACTAGCGCTGGAGGACGCGAAGGCCACGAGAACTACGCTCCCTGTACGGTGGCCGGCTTGGTGGCGAAGGGCTACGACTATTGGGCGCTCGGACACGTTCATCAGCGCGAGGAATTACTGCGCGATCCTTGGATTGTATTTCCGGGCAACCTGCAGGGTCGCCACGCACGAGAGACGGGGCCGAAGGGATGCTCAGTCGTCACCGTGGATGATGGCCACGTCACCGGAGTCGAACATGAGACGCTCGATGTGGTCCGTTGGTGCGAATGCGAAGTCCGTGCGGACGGTGCCAAAGATCGCGATGAACTGCGATCCCGCGTGCAATCGGCCCTGCGTGTCGCAGCCGACGCGGCAGACGGTCGGCTCCTTGCCGCGCGGGTGATTGTTCGCGGCATCTGCCCGGCTCACAGGGATGTGATCCAGCATATCGAGCAATTCATTGCCGAGTGCCGAGTCGCCGCCAACGACATCGGCAGCGGTCGCGTCTGGGTCGAGAAGGTTCAACTCGCGACTCACGCCGCGTTCGACATGGACGATCTGGCGGCTGGGACCGACCCGCTGGCACAACTGCTGCAATTCTGTCGTCGCTTGCCGGACAATCCCGCGGCCCTGTCAGACTTGTTGACGGACTTCCGGGATCTCCACCAAAAGCTCCCACTCGAACTTCGCCAGGGGCCGGAGGCCCTGCGACTCGACGAACCGTCCTTTCTGGTTGGGCTGTTGCCCGAGATCGAACAACTGTTGGTACCGCGACTCTTGGACCACGAAAACGCGCCATGAAGTTTTTGAAACTCCATCTGACAGCCTTCGGCTGCTTCACGGATACGAGCCTGGACTTTGGCCCCGATGGCGGTGCTTTGCACGTCATCCTCGGACCCAACGAAGCGGGCAAGAGTACTACGCTGCGCGCATTGTCCGGATTGCTGTACGGCATCGCCGTTCAAAGCCGCGATAACTTCCGCCACGAATTCAAATCGCTCCGCATCGGTGCCGAGTTGCTCGGCGCGGACGGCCGGCGCGGCACGTTCCAGCGTCGGAAGGGGAGCAAAGACACTCTGCTCGATCAAGACGACAATAAGCTGCCCGACGCTGCTCTGCACGACTTTCTTGGCCGAGTCTCCACAGAGACCTTTGAAAACGTCTTTCGCCTGGATTATGCCTCGCTGCGACAGGGTGGAGACGATCTGTTGGTTGGAAAAGGGGATCTGGCAGCTAGCTTATTTCAAGCCGGCAGCGGCCTGACGGGACTCCGAAATGTATTGGCGGCGCTCGAAGCCGAGTCGACTAAGCTCTTTACTAACAGCACCAAATCCACAGCGCAAATCAACGTCGAGCTCAAAAAGTACAAAGATTCTCGCGACGAGGTTACGAAAACGAGCGTCAAGCCGCGCGAACACCATACGACCATTGAATCGTTGACGGCAAAAGAAGTGGAGCGGCGAAAACTTGATGATCGAATGCGCGTACTCGATGCCGAGAAGCAGCGCCTCATACGGCTGCAACTCGCCCTGCCCGATGTCACTCTCCGTCAGGCTCTGTTGTCCCAGCAGAGCGAACTTGGCGATGTTGTTCTCCTGAGCGAGTCTGCGGCGGAAGATCGCAAGCAGGCGGAGCGCGACCGGCACGAAGCCGGCTCCAATCGAGATCAAGCTGAGGCGGTCATCAGCGACTTGCAAAACAAGCTCGGTCAGACGCCAGTGCAGATGGAGTTGTTGTCCCAGGCAAAGACCATCACCGATCTGAACCAGCGCATCCGCAGTTTTCAGGATGCGGTACGGGATCTCCCGGGCGTGCGCAGTGAGCAACGGCTGCTTGTGGTGGAGGCTCGTGAGATTCTCGCGGCACTCCGTCCGGACTTGTCGCTCGATCGAGCCGAGACTCTGCGACTGAATGCGATTCAAACCGAACGGATCCGAAGTTTAGCGGCCGAGTTTCTCACGCTGGACGAACGCGAGCGTCTGGCCGCGAAAAGTGTCAAGACGGCCCACGACAACTGGCGACAGTCGCAGGAGCAGCTCGAAGCTGTTCTCCTGCCGCCCGATCCTTCCAGTCTGAAGAACGCCAAGGATCGAATCACACGGCAAGGAGAACTCGAAAAGACGTTGAACGCACAACGCGAACGGCTAGACAAAGAAGCTCTGCAAGCGGACGTGGAACTCCGGCGATGGTCCGGATGGCAGGGGACTCTGGAACAATTGGAAGCCTTGTCCGTTCCAGAGCTGGAAACCGTCGAACGATTCGATCGCGAATTTGAGACGATCAACGGCGAGTTGGCTGAACTCGACAAGGAAATTAAAAAGATTCGCGATCGGGCCGCACAACTCGACATCGAACTGCAGACGTTCCGGTTGAGTGGTAGTGTCCCCAGTGAACTCGAACTGAACAACGCGCGGACCCACCGCGACCGTGGCTGGCAGCTCATTCGCCGAGCCTGGTTGGATGGAGTGTCGGATCCAGCCGACGAGGCTGGCTTCTCGCCGGACCAACCATTGCCCGACACTTATGAAGCCACCGTCAATCAAGCGGACATGCTTGCGGATCGGTTGCGGCGCGAGGCGGAACGGGTCACGCACCAGGCACGCCGCCTCGCCGAGAGGCAAGGACTCGACCGCAGTGTGGCAAAATTGGCGGAACGCCGCCAACAGATTGTCGATCGCACGGACGTTGCATCGAGTTGGCAGGAAGCGTGGCAATCGGCGGGAATTGATCCACAAACACCTCGGGAAATGCGCGTGTGGTTAAGCCGCCACGCGAACTTCGTCAACCAAGCTCGTGCGCTTCGCGAGCAGCGTCAGTCTATCCAACAGTTGCGTTTGCAGATTGATCAATGTGTCGATGAACTGAGTGGTTCGTTGCAAACCCTCGGCGAACCCTCCCGCATCGCCAGCGAATCGCTCGCCGATCTGCTCCAGCGCGCGGATGACACAGTCAAACGCTTGAACGACGGGCGAAAGAGCCACTCGGAAATCACTCGGCGCGCCGACGATCACAAGAGGGAACATCTGAAAGCTGTGCGTCTGCATGAGCAGGCACAGGGCTCCCTCTCAAATTGGCAGATTCAATGGCAAGAAGCGGTCTCCCCGCTCGGTCTGGCTGGCGAGATTCGCCCCCACGAGACGAACGCGCTGCTCGATCGGCATTCCCAACTGTTCGGCAATCTGCAGAAAGCCGCCAATCTGGATTCGCGAGGGCGCGCGATGGACGAGACGGTCGGCAAGTTCCAGCAGGATGTCGCGGCCCTGTCCGACTCGCTCGCCCCCGAGTTGCGTACGACTCCTGTCGATCAAGCCGCGGCAAAACTCCAGTCGATGCTCGATGCTGCCAATCGGGCTCAGGTATTGCATCAAGCTCACTCGAAACAGTTGGCGGACGAACAACTGAAATTCGACCGCGCTGAGGCCGATCTCCGCAATGCCCAACAGTGGCTGAACGAGTTGATGGCACAAGCAAGGGTTTCCGATCCGGAGTCGCTAGCACTGGCGGAGACTCGATCGTCGCAAGCCCGGAAGTTAGCTGGTGACCTGAACGCTGTTGACCAGCGACTGGTCCACTCGGCGGCCGGCGCTCCGCTCGAACAACTATTACGCGAAGTGGCGAGCCTGAACGCCGACAGGCTTCCGTCCGACATCGAAGGCTTGAACAGAGACTTGAATGAATTGAAGCCGCGGAACGAACTGCTGATCGGCGATCTTCGCAGCCTCCGCGACGAACTCCAGAAAATGGACGGCTCAGCCCAAGCCGCTGCGGCGGCGGAGGTCGCGCAAAGCGCACTCGCCACCGCCCATCACGGTGCCGAGCAATACATTCGCCTGCGTCTGGCCGCAGCGATCCTGCGACGGTATCTCGATCATTACCGAGAGCAGAATCAGGATCCCGTGATTGCTCGCGCCGGCGAGCTATTTCCGCGTTTGACGCTGGGCTCGTTCGCCCGCCTCAAGGTTGGCTTCGACGAAAAAGATCGCCCCGTGCTTCTCGGCGTCCGACCCGATGGGGAAGAAGTCGGCATGGAGGGGATGAGTGACGGCACACGCGACCAACTCTTTCTGGCGTTGCGACTCGCCAGTCTCGAACGTCATCTGTCCGCCGCCGAACCGCTGCCGTTCGTGGTCGATGACATTCTGATCCACTTCGACGACGCACGCGCCAGCGCGGCGCTGAAAGTCTTGGCTGAGTTCGCCCAACACACGCAAGTGCTGCTGTTCACACATCACACACGCATCCGCGATCTGGCCCGCGACACAGTCCAATCACCATTCGTGACGCTGCACGAGTTGACGAGCAATTAGTCGTTCGGCGTCCAAATCCGCTGGGTCGATTCGGCCACGCCAACACGAGCGACTCGGCGAGCTTTGAGTCGGACATACGGCGGCACGAACCGGCCGCGATGCCCGAAGTGTCCGGGTGCCGCTTTGTGATCGGCTCGGAACGGCTCACGCAGATCTTCGAGCACGAATCCGCTGCGGCACAGTTCTCCGATCAGATCATCCCAGCGATGCAGGAACTCGACCGCGCCGCGTTCGCGATACGAATCATCCGAAACATTTGGCAGCGGTCCGTCGCGATAGTATTCGACGCCGATCACATAGCGATCCTCTTCGTCGCGATGCGAAATCTGCAAACTGGTCGGCTGCTTGTGCTGACTGATGTAGAGTCCGCCGTCACGCGACACGCGAGCAATCTCGCAATACGTCTTGGCGAGGTCACGGACATAACAAGTGCTGACCGGCTGATGCACGATGTCGAAGCTGGCGTCCTCCAACATCACCATGTCGTCCATCGAGCCTTCGATCGTCCGCACGATGAGTCCGCGTTTCGTCGCTTCCTGCTGATCCAACCACAGCATCTCCGGGCTGAGATCCACGACCGTGACATTGGCTCCCGCCACCGCGTAAAGAATCGACTGCCAGCCGCCCGCCCCGGCTAGGCAGAGCACGTTCAAACCAACCACGCTTGGCGGCAACCAACCGCGACTGTCGAGCGTCGCCAGCGGCGTTTGGCATTCTTTATCCGTCGCGACGTGCGCGAACGGACTTCCCTGCGCGAGACGATTCCAGGCCGCGCGGTTTTCTCGGAGGAATTCGCTCACGACAATAACGCCGCTGTGAAGGTGACGAGGTCGTTCTTGCCTTGAGCCACGCGCTGCAACACATCCATGCGGCCGGCGTCGCGGCAGAGTTCGGGGAACGAGAATGAACTGCTCTCTTCGAGGTTCAGCAAGTATTGCTCGGCCAGTTGCACGGCATCGTCCCAACGGCCGATGCGTGATGTCAGGTCTACCAGCACATAGGCGATGAGCTGTTTGTCCCGCTCGTCCGGCTCGGCGTCGAGTTTCTCGCGGAAGTACGCGATGGATTCATCGACCTTCTCGCCGGCGAGTGCCATGAAGTAGTGGCGATGCGCCGGATAGCACTCGCCGAACGGCGGATCGCCGGGGTATTGAAACTGCGGATCGAGATGACTGCCGTATTCGGTCAGTTCGATCGCCAGCTTCAGTTGGGGACAGTCCTTGTCGAGGAACCGAGCAAACCGCACAACCGCATTCAAGTGCGACACGTCGATGTGATAGTTCCCCTCTTGGAAGAGCCAATCGCGACCGGCAATCGCTTCTCGCAGCGAGTCTGTTGGCGGCGCGAGCGCCATCCGCCGCTGCACGTCCCCTTGCACCGATTCAGTGAGATCGGTGTAAAGGTGCTTGACCAAAATCGACGCACAACGTTTGCGGTCATCAGCCGGCAGCCGAGTCATCTGCTGTTCCAGCGACGTGATCGTGCTGCACGTCCCGTGAGTCTTCAGCATCCACTCGATCCCCTTGGCTGGATTCGCTCCGTCAAACAGCGCGACCTGAATCAACTCTTCGGTCTCGTCACCCGGTTCACGTCGCGACGGCATCGCGGCCAGAGCCTTCGCGACCGGTTCCGGCTCACGAATCGTGCGGAAGTAGAGCCACGCATTTGCGATCTGCCCGGCATCGAGGAACAACTGCCCTGCCTCACGAGCCGCTTCGACATACGTCTTCTCAAATTCGGCCCGCTTCTCCGTCGGCACGTCCTCGAGCGACGTCGGCCGGAATAGCGGCAAGCCCAACTCCTGCTTCTTCCGCATCAGCGTGGCATCAAAGAGCCGGTGATAGTCTTTGCTCGCCTTGAGCGATTCGAGCAGCTTGTCGAACACGGCTGTCGCGCCAGAAGGTTTTGTTTCGGTGAGCTGGCTGAAGGAGTCGGTCATAGTGGTGGGCTTTGAGTTGGAGAGAAACATTGTAGGGTGGGTCAACAATCGGGCGACCCACCAAAGTGGAGTGTTGGTGGGTCTCGATGCTCGACCCACCCTACGGATCAGCGAATCAATACCTCGCCAAGTCCCCTGACTGTTGCTTGAGGTTCAGCTTGTTGACGATGTCTTGAGCGCCGACCACCATCATTCGCAGTTCGCTGCCAATGGCGATGAACTGCCAGCCTTCGGCGATACGTCTCTGGACGTCGTCGGTCGATTGCACATGCAAGCCGACAGGCGTGCCAGTCTTCTTGCCTGCGGCGAGGACTCGTTGCAGCATCGCTTCGAGTTCCGCAGCGGTCGGATCAATGCCGTCAGGGCCGCGCATTTGAGCTTGCAGGTCATTCGGACCAACGAAAATCGCATCGACTCCCGGCAGGCTGTAAATCGCTTCGGCGTTGGCGACTCCCTCAGGGGACTCCGTTTGCAGAATGACCAGGATCTCGTCGTTGGCGTGCTTGTAGTAGTCACCGGGAGTCGCATCAAAGTTGAGCGCGTGCAACGCGCCACCCACCGAGCGATTCCCAATCGGCGGATACTTCGCCGCCGCGATCGCCGCCTTGGCCTCGGCGACAGTGTTGACCATCGGCACGACGATCCCCATTGCCCCGCCGTCGAGCACTCGCTTGATGTGATCGTGATCGCCACGTGGAACTCGCGCGATCGGCACGCATCCGGCTTCCGCGATGGCCGCGAAGCAAATCGACGCATCCGACCAGTCGATCGGCGAGTGCTCCAGATCAACCGTCAGCCACGGAAACCCCGAGCGAGCCATGAACCGTGTCGCGAACACATTCCCCAACGACAACCACGTGCCGACCTGCGGCTTGCCCGCCTTTAAAGCTGCCTTAACCGGATTCTTCTTCATGGTGCTTTCTCGTAGAGCAAGCGGCTCGCCTGCTTGGGTAGCTGGTCAACGATTTCAAGCCGAGCAGGCGAGCCGCCTGCTCAACAAAGTCGCATGATTCTCCGCCCTGAGCTTCCCGCGTCAACCGAGTCCCGCCAGCACGCCGCGCAAGCGAGTGTTTTTTCAAGCAACCACTCGCTTGTCCGTCGTGCTAGTTTCGCAAGAGAGTGAGTTGAATCTCGTCCGCCTCGCAAATAGATTGCCGCCCCTTCGGAAAGTCCGAGGACAGGTAGCTCACCAATCAAAAAAATAAAAATTCAACACAAACTTACAACACAATGTGACAA
>SXKJ01000221.1 GCA_005778115.1 Planctomyces sp.
CCTGGTACGGCGTGTACGCGGAGTAGAACTCGCTGCGTCCGGCGATCGCATCGACGGCAGCGGGGATAAAGTGGTCGTAGATGCCGCCGCCCAAGAAGCTGACTTTTGCTGACGCACCGACGTTTTGACGAGCGGTTTCTCGCAGATGCGATTCGAGTTCGATTTCACTCAGCGGCGGCGGCAATTGCAGCGGTCGGTCCAGTCGGAGTTCCTGTGGAATCTGGTCGAACAACTCGCCGACAGATTTCACACCGACAGTGTTAAGCATCTCTTGTTGAGACTCAGCGGTATTGAAGAGGTAAGCCACTCGGCTCTCCCGAAGAGGTCACGATCACAGAATTGGGATGCACAGGAACGAAATACGCCAGGGGCCGATTCAGTCGAATTGCATGGCGACGTAATGATATCCGCCAACAATCAACTGCATGAACAACGGGACCAAGAAATGAACGGACCTCTGGAAGGACGGAATAAACTGCAAACAAGCTGCGGCAACGACCATGACACCGATCACCCCTTTGACGATTGGTCCTGAGTCGCTGGAGATGAAATAAGCCAATGCCACGAAACTGAGGACCAACGGAAACAAGAAAACGATGGTCATGTCACGCTTCAATCATGCGGACGTTAGTGATGACCGGCGGTGCATTGTTGCTCGTAAGCGGCGGCGTCGAGCAACGTGGAAGCTTCGGCCGGATTGCTGAGCCGCATCTTGATCAGCCAGCCTTTGCCGAAGGCATCCTTGGAGAGCAGATCGAGGTCATTTGGGATGGTGGTGTTCACTTCGATGACCTCGCCGCTGACCGGCGCATAGAGATCGCTGACCGCCTTGACGCTTTCGATCTCGCCGAAAACGTCGCCGACTGACAGCTTCTTACCAACGCTGGGCAGGCCCATGTAGACCAGATCGGTCAACTCCTTCACGGCGAAGTCGCTGATGCCAATCGTGCCCACGTCGCCAGCCAGCGCCAGCCATTCGTGTGTCTTCGCGTATTTTAAGTGGCCGGGGGCCATTCCGCATTCCTCCTGAAAATGGGTGCAATTGAGCGGCACATTCTGAACTTACTTGGCGGCGGCTTTGCTCGCGTATTCCTCCAGCTTTTCCAATCGGCGGGAGTGACGTCCTCCCTCGAACGGCGTTTTGACCCAGACATCGACCATGCGTGCGACAAGTTGCTCGGTGAGCAAGTCGGCGGACAGACACATGATGTTGGCGTCGTTGTGCCGCCGGCAGATCTCGGCGTTGAACTCGTCGTGGCACAGAGCGGCACGGACTCCTGCGAAGCGATTGGCGGCGATGCTCATTCCGATTCCGGAGCCGCAAATCAGGATGCCTCGATCGACCTCTTTTTGAGTGATGGCGTTTGCCACCTTCGCCGCGTAATCGGGGTAGTCCACTGATTCCGAAGCTTCCGGGCCGAGATCGACTCCCTCTTGGCCCATGTCGGCCAAATGTCTCAGAATTCGCTTCTTCACGGCGATTCCGCGATGGTCACTGGCGATCGCGATTTTCATGGTGCTTGTCTCCCACTTCGAGAATCGTCTTGTCTGAAGGATGAAGAGCCTCGTCTGGTCCACCCGGCAGATTGTTGGTTGTCTCTCATCCCGCCCACAAGTGCTGGCCCTGGCTTGGTTGGCCGAGCAACGTCGCCGTCATGCGATTTCATCAATGATTTTCTTCAGATGCAGCTCAATACTGGCGGCACACTCGGCGTAGTCGTCAATGCCACCGCCGATGGGATCTGAAATGTTGCTGCCGTCACGAGCCAGCACCTGCACTCGATTGGTCAGCTCCGGATGGCTGTCGAGGATTGCGGCTCGATGCCCATTGGTCAGCGTGTAGCATCGATCGGCGTGCTCGATCAGTCGATCGGTCAGCGGTTGGCTGGTGTGCGTTTTCAGGTCGAGCCCACGTCGCCGCATCATCTCGACCGATTCACGGCTGGCCGGGCTGCCATAGTCGGCCGCCAGTCCCGCGGACGCGATTAGATATCCGCGCTTGGTGAGTTCCGACGGCGAACACTTCAGACGCTCGCACAGCAGATGCCGGCAGAGGCTTTCGGCCATCGGGCTGCGACAGGTGTTTCCCGTGCAACAAAACAGAATCAACTCGCATGCGGCCACCTGCAGCCGGTTCTCCGGAGTCGCACCGATTCGCTCGACGGTCCAGCCGCCGTTGGAGTCGACTTGGACAATTGTGGTCAGGCTTTCGGGCTGAGGTTTGGATTGAGATTCCGCCGTCGAACCCTCCTTCACGACCAGCGTGGCCTGTCCCCAAGGACCGGTGGTGAAGTCGGTCGTCTTGGACGGGGCCTCAATGTCGCGCAGCAGCAAGGGGCCGCGTGAGAGTTTGGCAATCTCACTCAGCACGGGATGGCTTGAGACGCGAACAGACATCTGCCCGCTCGCGACGACGGCCGAGCGATTGCTCTCCGGCAGAGCCGCCACAAAACCGTTCGCAGCGTTCACCGGAGCACGCAAGACGAGCGGACCGGGCCAGCATCGTTTGGCAAAGCGAACTCCCACCGATGACAGATGCGGCAGGAAGTCTGTGACCTCGTCCGCCGCGCGTAATAGCAGCGTCACGGTTTTACCGGTGTCGCTCAAACGGCTGCCAACGCCTTCGACGAGCGCCGCTCCGGCGAGCACATAGCCCGCTTCAGACGGCAGAGCGACCAGCTCACCAGACGATAGTCGCTGCACGGCGCGATGAATCACATCACGTCGGTCCGTGACCTCGCGCAGTTCGACGACCTCCGGCATTGTCGGGGAACTCCATTTGCGAATGAGCGCGGTGCGGAAAAACAACGCGGTGCTGAAATGCAGAACGAATGTAGTGGCCGAGAATACGAGCATCAAGAAGCGGTCGGAGCACTCGCAGCGGTTGCTTCCGCGGGAGCGGTGGTGTCCACGGCATAGAAGGTGAACGAACCGAATTTCTTCTGGCACTTTGGGCACTTCGCCTTGGCGATCCCTTTTCCGTCCGCTCCGCCGAGCTTCTCCTTCTTGCGTCCATCTTCGCTGATGACCAAGCCGCAGCCTTCGCATTTGCGGCCGACAACGACCAGCTTGATATTCGGGTCTGCTTGGTGATAAGCGACGTCGGCCAACGCCTGAAACGTCTGATCGGTGTAATGGCACTTGAGCTCTGTGAGCTTGTCGGTCAACGGGACACCGACTTCGTCGCCCAGCTCCAGAACATTGAAGACCTCGCTCATCTGTCTCGAGAACTCACGGAAGTCCGACAGGGAAAACGATGCGAACAGAAGTTCGGTCCCCTCGGCTGGCTTCGGCAGGCGGACGGCGATCCGGTTGTTGCCGAAGACGGGAATGCCCGCGAACATCGACTCGTGAGCGTAGACAACCGGCTGCACCACTTGAATCTGTTTGACGGTGTCCGAGCCGAACAGCCGCTGAGCCGCGACTTGCAGTTCTGCCAGTGGCTTTCCCGACGTCAGATGGGCCACGGCCGCATCACGGGCTTCTGGCTTCTTCTTATCGGCCCCGCCGAACATCCCTCCCTTTTTGACGAGCGTCAGCAGCAGCAATCCATCGAGTCCAAACCCGATGTCTTGGGGGTCGAACGTGCTCTCCAAACTGCCGGGCTTCAGTTTGAGTTTCGTCGGATCGAGCGGATGAATGCGAACGTCCTTCATCCAACGTGTGAACTTACCCGCCGCGAGTGCTCCGGCTGGCTCGGCCGTCGCAGTGCCAGTAGCAGCGTCTGCCGCTGGGCCGGCCTCGGCGGGCTTCTCTTCCTGCGGAGCCTGCGGCACGATGAAGGCCGCTTTGCAGCGCGGGCACTTTCCCATCTGGCCACGATGCTTCTCTTGCACTTCGATTTGATGTCCCCACGGACAGAAGATGATGAATCCCCCGCGTACTCCCCCGGGGCCGGGCTTGCGTTTGCCCCGTTGTTTGCGGCGACTTTCCGATTCCTCTTCTTCCTGCTTCGCGATGTCCAGCAGCACGTCGCCAGCGGTCGCTTCCGAATGTGCGACCGCTCCACCAGGAGCGGCTGTCGTGGACTTCGCAGTCCCGTCCCCAGGTTCATCGACTAGAATGTTGGGAAGCTCGGCGCCTGCGGTCGCTGGGGGGGCACTCAACGCCGGAGCGTTTAGAGAATACGAGTCGTCTCCTCCTGCCGTCGCAGGGACCAGAGCCGGGGCGGCCGAGGCTTGTCCCGGCGCAAGAGCAGTCACTCCGGGGCCGAGGGCGAAATCATTGTCGTCGGCCAGCGGCGGCAAATCGGATGACAAGGGGATCGACGGCAGAGAGGGAGCTGACTTCACCGGACGTGTCGTGAGCTCGCGCAATGGGGGTGCCGCCGGTTCGGGCGCGCTGTCACGCATCCGCTGGTACGACTCGGCCATCTCCTTGCGTAAGAACGCGCCGCACTGATAGCAGCGAACCAGTTCCTTACGCACCATCTCGCCGCAGTCCGGGCAGGCGATTTCGTTCGAACTGCTCCCCATCACCTCGCTGTGCGTTTTCAGTTCAGACAGATTGACCGTCTGATTCTTGTGCAGCATGTGATGGCAGTTGGGGCATTGAGCCGTATCGCTGAGCAACAGCGATTTACACTCCGGACAAGTAACGATTGCAACGCTCATAATTTGGTGAGTGTGGCGGCACAGCCGCGGCGATTCGGGAACGAAAACCACCGACGAAAAAAGAAAAATCGGCGGAAGAAAACTCGACGCGGCCAATGTATCAGAGGCAAAAGCAGATTACACCGCAGAAGCCGAACACGCCTCGCTTCGCCTGTTGCCTGCTTCAATTGCAGGGAATCTGCGGGCCACATCAGGCCAGAATGTCTCGAACCGGCTGGCCGCCATGCGAAATTCCATGCGGGCGACCGGTGTGATCCGGCACGGTCGATTCGTGTGAAATTCCCAGCAACTCATAAATTGTCGCACAGAGGTCGCCCGGGCTGACCGGGAAGTCGATGGGATACGCCGCGTGCTTGTCGCTGGTGCCGTAGACGCAACCGGGCTTCATCGCGCCGCCCGCCAGCAACGCGAAGCCGCATTGAGGCCAGTGATCTCGGCCGGCTGCCTTGTTGATCTTCGGAGTCCGCCCCATGTCGCCGCACATCACCACCAGAGTCGTGTCCCACAAGCCGTGAGCTTTCAAATCCTCAAACAGCGCGACCAGCGAGCGATCCACAAACGGCAGCCGCAGATTCTTCAACATCTTGAAGTTGTTGTTATGCGTGTCCCAGTGCCCATTGGCTTTCGATTCGGTATGGATCGTGACATAGCTGACGCCAAACTCGACCAGCCGCCGAGCCATCAGCGTTGATGAACCAAACAAGTCGCGGCCATACCGGTCGCGAGTCGCATCGCTTTCCTGTGTCAGATCAAACGCCCCGCGCACTTTCGGCGAGAGCAACAAATCGAATGCCGCCCGCTGCCACTCGGCCAAGTCGCGAGTCGCTCGCGAGCCTTCCACCAGCCGAGCCTGTGCATCGAACTGTTGCAACAACGTCCGTCGCCGATCGAGCGCGACCGCTGTCGTCGCCGCATCGAGCGACGGCAATCGCGGATCGCCAATCGCCCACACGTCGTCGTTGTAAAAGTCTTTGTTGCCATCCAGCGGCTTATCGAGCTTCGGATCGGCCGTCGCAAACAATGGATCGTACTTGCGACCGAGAAATCCGCCGTAAGGACCGGCTCGGCGCAGCGACTGCGTGTAACCCGGAAAGTCCGGCAGCACGACATACGGCGGCACGCCCGGTTGACCGCATCCAAAATACGTCGCCACCGAACCCATACTCGGAGAGTCGGTCGGCCGAGAAAAATAATCCTCGCGGTCATTGCCCCCCGTGAAGCCAGTCATCACCGCATACGGATTGTGGCTGTTGTAGGGATGGGAGATCGTGCGAATCAGCGCGACACGATTCATCCACTCGGCCAGCCGCGGCAAGTGTTCGCAGATGGGCAACCCCGGCACCGAACTCGCAATCGAAGCGAATTCCCCCCGAATCTCCACTGGAGCGTCCGGTTTTTGATCCAGCATGTCGATGTGACTAGGACCACCAAATAAATCGATCAAAATGACCGACTTCACTCGCGCCGCGTGCTTGGCCAAAGTCGTCGCTTGGCCGGCAGACGTCGTCGCCAGCAATCCGCCAAACATCGACAACCCGCCCGCGCGCAGGATCGCCCTCCGCGAAACGCCATCACACGCACGACCAGCAGGTCCGAGAACAGTCAGCATTCCAGGCAAGT
Organism: Planctomyces sp.; assembly: GCA_005778115.1. Taxonomy (GTDB): domain Bacteria; phylum Planctomycetota; class Planctomycetia; order Planctomycetales; family Planctomycetaceae; genus SXKJ01. The sequence continues at coordinate 6,234 of SXKJ01000221.1, forward strand.
CCCTTGAGGGCGATTGTTGTGATCCTTGAGACGGACAGGATACCCGTTGGCTCCCCAACAGGTGAGTCCGAATCTTCGACATCCTTTTGAGACAGATCGACTCCCATTCGTCACGAGGCACGCCTTGAGTGAAGCAAACGTCGTGGTCAAAGTATGCCACGACATGTCTGAATTTCGAACTCGCCAACTCAACTCTCAGGAAAACTAACGATGCACGGAGAACCTCAGAAAGAACATCAGTGGCTTCAAAGACTGGTCGGCGAATGGACCTTCGAGGGTGAGTGCAGCATGGGGCCGGATCAACCGCCAATGAAGTCCACAGGCAGCGAAGTGGTCCGGTCGCTCGGCGGTCTGTGGACCATCGGCGAGGGGCAGGGTGAGATGGAAGGCGACAGCTCGTGCCGGTCAATCATGACGCTCGGCTATGACCCGCAAACAAAACGCTTCGTGGGGACGTTCATCGCTTCGGTGATGACTCGCCTGTGGGTTTACGACGGTTCGCTGGACGCGACCGAGAAGGTGCTCACGCTGGACACCGAGGGGCCGAAATTCACGGGCGAGGGGTTGGCCAAATACCAGGACATCATCGAATTCATCAGCGACGATCAGCGCACACTCTCGTCGTAAGTTCTTGGCGACGATGGCCAATGGCAGCCGTTTATGAAGGCTCACTACCGGCGGAAGATGTAGCTTGCCGGTTTGCGGAATGTGTCACAGCGCTCGGCGCGGGTCTCCTGTCCCCGCCGCTGAATGGACCGCAGGTCTCCAGAATTCCGATCGCCTTGGCAATCGTTTCGAGACACACATCGACTCGCCGTTTGTGGAGACCTGCGGTCAACTCAAGCGGCGGGGTCAGGAGACCCGCGCCGAGCGCCGTTCGACGGGATGCTCATGCCGGTTGCGTCGCCGACTTTTGGATCAACTGGCGTTGCAGGTACGCGATCTGTTGTCGCACCACCGCATTCTCAGCCGACAGCGTTTGGATGCGTTGCGTGACGCTCTGCAGTTGAGCCGTCGCCTGGGCCACCTGAGCTTCTAGCTCGGCCAACTTCGGCGAGGCGACTGTCCGCGCGAGCACAGCAACCTCGGCCCGATCCAACCGAGCGTACCACTGCTCCAACTCGGCCTGTTCCTGGTTCGATAACGACTCGCCACGAGTCAGTTTGTCGTGCAACACTCGGCCCTGTTCTTCGCTCGTCATGGTGATTCTCACGGTCGCTACATGCACGGCAACTACACGCGATCTCGGTTTGGTTCACTGCGTTGGTCGTCGGTTTCTGAGTATTCAAAGTCGATATTTGGAAATAAGAGAGGTAGATCCAACTCGGTCGTTGGATTGAAGAAATGCTTCGGAAGATTTGTGATTGGTTACCGAGGGACTGAACTTGCGCCCTGTTCGCGGGGATTGTAATCTCCGCGAATCATGGAAGAAGTCGAGCGATTGTGGCGGCGAGTTGCTGAGGTCGAGGCGTTGGTGGAGAAGCTGACGCGGACGGTCGAGCAGCAGGCACGAGTCATTCAGCAGCAAGCCAAGACGATTGAGAAACTGACCGCCGCGTTGGACGAAGCTCGACGGGCGGGGAAGC
>SXKJ01000222.1 GCA_005778115.1 Planctomyces sp.
CAACGAGCGGTTTTCTGCACCGCACAACCCTTGCGCGACCCGCAGAACCCCCGCGACCGGACGACTCGCGAGGCAGTACCGCGACCGTCAGGAAGCCGCCTGAGTCGACGTCGCAGACCACTCCCTGACGGTCGCGGTACTATTTCTATCCCTTCGCATAAAACGCATTCGCCGCTGCGACGCTCGCGCCCGGCGAGAGCTTATACCCACGATCCGAAAGGCAGCGCTCCAGCGCGGCGAGGAACAGCAGCACGTTGCACGGCGAACTGGCTTCGCCCATCAGGCCGATGCGCCAAGTCTTACCCTTCATTGGGCCGAGGCCGCCGCCGATTTCGATGCCGAACTCGCTGAGCAATTGCCCGCGCACCGCCGCGTCGTCGATGCCCTCCGGGATCAAGACCGCGTTGAGCATCGGCAACTGCTGGCCTTCGGCAACGGCGTACTTGATGCCGATCGCGGCCAGTCCCGCCTTCAAAGCCTTGTGGTTCTTCATGTGCCGAGCGTGCCGTGCCTCCAACCCTTCTTCCAAAACGAGTCGCAGCGCTTCGTGCAGACCGTAATTCATGTTGATCGGAGCCGTGTGATGATACGCGCGCGATTGCCCCCAGTAGTTGCGGACCATCGTCAGGTCGAGATACCAACTGGCAACCTTCGTCTTACGAGCCTCAATCGCCGCCACAGCGCGCGGGCTGAACGTCACTGGGGCGAGACCTGGCGGACAGCTCAAGCACTTCTGAGTTCCGCTGTAGACGGCATCCAACCCCCATTGATCCACTTCCAGCGGGACACCGCCCAGTGATGTCACGCAATCGACCAACAGTAAAGCTCCGGCGTCATGCACGACCTTGGAGATTTCTTCCAACGGTTGCCACGCTCCGGTTGATGTCTCGGCATTGACGATGCCGACGACCTTGGGTTGAACCCTCTTCACAACCTCAGCAATCTCGGCGGTCGAGAAGATATCTCCGAACGGCCGCTCAACGATCGTGACCTGAGCGCCGCAACGACCGGCGACATCGGCCATGCGTCCGCCGAACACGCCGTTGACGCACACCACCATCTTGTCGCCCGGCTCAATCAGATTGACCACGCAGGTCTCCATCCCCGCACTGCCGGTGCCGCTGACGGCGAGCGTCAACTCGTTGGTCGTGCGAAAGACTTGCCGCAGCATGGCCTGCATTTCGGTCATGATCTGCAAGAAGTACGGATCGAGATGCCCGACCGTCGGCGCGGCCAGCGCGGCCCACACTCGCGGATGGGTATCACTGGGACCGGGGCCCATCAGGATGCGTCGAGGCGGATTCACGGCGGCGGGAACTGATGTTGTCATGGCTGTCGATTCTCGTTGAAGAAGTTGTGAAAAAGTCGCGCGGCATTGCAGCGAACGTGGGGCAGGTTTTCAACCTGCCTCAATGGAGTGCAGTGCGTCAGCGCCACAGAAAGCTCTGTGCAGGCGAGCGGGGCGGCGTCAGCCCCCCGGTGTCTTCGTCGCAAGATCGGGAGGCTGACGCCGCCCCGCTCGCCAAACATCCTTTAGAACAGCGTCCCTTGGCTTGGTGGTTCTGGCTGTTCGGGAATCGCGATGCCCAGATGAGCCAGCGCGGTGGAAGTCACGACTCGACCGCGGGGCGTTCGTTGCAGGAATCCAGCGCGAAGCAGGAACGGTTCGATTTCGTCTTCGAGCGTGTCGGACGGGCAACTCATGCTGTGCGCGATTGCGGTTAAGCCAGCCGGCCCTCCCGCGAAGACGTTGATCAACGTCTGTAAATACTTGCGGTCGAGTTCATCCAGGCCGATGTGATCGACCTCGATCATCTCGAGAGCCAGCTTAGCGACGTCAGCGGTGATACGGCCTGTTGCGCGGCAGTCGGCGTAGTCGCGGCACCAATACAAAAGGTTGTTCGCTTTGCGAGGTGTTCCTCGACTCCGTTTCGCGATCTCGGCGGCTGCGGCGGATTCGATTTCGCTGCGCAGCTTGCGAGCGTTGCGGTTCACAATCTCCGCGAGGTCATCGTCATCGTAAAAATCGAGATGCAGCCGATTGACGAAGCGGTCGCGAAGCGGAGCCGTTAGTAATCCGCTGCGCGTGGTGGCTCCGATGACCGTGAATTTCTTGAGCGGCATGTTGATCGTCCGCGCGTTCATCCCTTCGCCCAGCGCGATATCGACTCGGAAGTCTTCCATCACCGGATAGAGAAACTCTTCGACGGCCGGTGGCAGACGATGAATCTCGTCGAGGAACAGCACCGAGCCGAAGCCGGCGTTCGTTAAATAGGGCAAGACATCTTTGGGAGCGGTCAGCGCGGGGGCCGACGCGATTTGGAAATCGACGCCGAGTTCTTTCGGGATCACCGTCGCGAAGGTCGTCTTGCCGAGTCCCGGCGGCCCGTCAAACAACAGATGTCCGAGTGGTTCGTTGCGCTTCTTGGCGGCGTCAATCATGATCCGCAAACGCTCGACCGCTTTGCGCTGACCGACAACGTCCTCGAGCTTTTGCGGACGAAGTTCGTCGTCGTGCTTTTCGTCATCCGGACGGAACTCGATCCCGGGCGGCTTGAGCGGCAGATTGTCTTCCGGCTTCTTGCCATCGTCGCCGTTAATGATTCGTTGCCGCGCCATTGTTTGCTTTCTGCGTAGAGCAGGCGGCTCGCCTGCTCAATCATCACAGGCGAGCCGCCTGTGCTACGCATTCACCAACTCATCCGGCAGGTTCACGTTGGTCGTGACGGTCTGCACGTCGTCTTGGTCTTCGAGGGCTTCGATGAATTCCATCACGAGCTTGCCCGTCTCGACATCGACGTCCACCGTATTGCTGGGGATGCGTTGAATTTCGGCGACATCGGTTGGAATCTTCGCGGCATCCAGAGCCTCATTGATCTGTTGGAAGAGGCTCGGTTCACAGGTGATCTCGAACGACTCATCCACCTTCTGCACATCTTCGCCACCCGCTTCGAGGACAATCTCGAACAGGCGGTCTTCCTCAACCTGATCGGCCGGAACCAGGAACACTCCTTTGCGAGTAAACAAATACGCGACGCAGCCCGTACTGCCGAGATTGCCGCCGTGAACTTTGAAGACTTCGCGGACCACGCCTGCCGTGCGATTGCGGTTCTCGGTCAGGATGTCGCAGAGCACCGCCACGCCGCCGGGGGCGTAGCCCTCGTAGACCATGTCTTCGTATTGCTCGTCGCCGGCCTCTCCCGTCCCCTTTTTGACGGCCCGTTCGATGTTCTCCTTGGGCATGCTGCTCTTGCGAGCCTTGTCGAGCGCGTATCGCAGCGGAAGGTTGCTCGATGGATCACCGCCGCCATTGCGAGCGGCCACGATAATCGCGCGGCTGAGCTTGCCGAAGAGTCGGCCCCTCTTCTTGTCCTGAGCACCCTTCCTGATGGCGATGTTCGCCGAATGAGAATGTCCTGCCATGTGTCGTGGTTTGCTTCGTGGGGTGGGCCAACCAACGTTCGGTCCACCAGGAGGGAATGTTGATGATGATGGTGGGCCGGCGCTCGAAGCGAGCTGGTCCCACTCTACGTTATTTTTGCTTCAGCTTCTCTTCGATCTTCTCGATCAACTTGAGGTCCGGCGACTTGTCCGCCTTGGCATCCTTGAGCGCCTTCTGCCAGTTCTCGATCGCCTTGTCTTTCTGGCCGACCGCGTGCTGGCAATCGCCGAGATGATCGTAGATCGTCGCGTCGCTGCCGCGCGGAGTTTGCACCGCTTTCTCTAGGAACGGGATCGCCTCGGCCGGTTTGCCGAGTTTGAACAAGACCCAGCCCATGCTGTCCTGATACGCGGCGTTATCCGGTTCAGCTTTGAGAGCCTTCTCGATCATGCTGCGAGCTTGTTCCAGATTCTTGCCTTGGTCGGCGTAGAGATAGCCCAGGTCATTGTTGACGGAAGGATCGTCCGGTTCTTTCGCGAACACCTTTTCCAGAATCTCCTCCCCTTTGCGGATTTCTCCCTTTTGGACATAGATGTTGGAGAGGCTGAATTGGCACTGCTTCGCCAGCCGGTTGTCGGGATTCTTTTCGATGAACTTCTCGAAGAGCGGCACTGCTTTGTCGAACTGCTGCGCGTGGTAGTGAATCCATGCCTCTTGGAAGAGGAACAGCGGGTTGTCTTCGCCAGCGAGCTTGCGGCCTTCGGTGACGGCCGTCAGAGCGCCGTCGGTATTGCCAGCCATCTCTTGCGCCTGCGATTGGAGAAACCAGAACGAGGCGCGGCTGTTTTTGTTGTTCTTCAGCGATGGCTCATTGAGAGCATCGTCGATCACCTTGACCGCTTCGGCGAACTTGCGAGCCTCCAGCAGCATCCGCGCGAGTTCGTCGAACAAGCCGGCCGCTCGATCGCGACGCAGCTTGATTCCCAGACGGTAAAACTTTTCGGCCGGATCGTACTTCTTGTTCTGGGCGGCGATCTTGGCCAACAAGATGCTGCCGGCGAAATCGAGCTTTGGAGAATCTCCCTCGGACTGCTGCGTTCCGACTTCGATCAATCCGTTGACGAGCTTCTCGTCCGCCCCGATGGCCTGCAGTTCGCGTTCGAGGTCTTCGGCCGCCTTGTCCAATTCCGACTCGCGTGCGAAGGCTTGCGAGAGCGCTTGTAGCAATTCGGCCGGGCGGTTCTGCCGGCGGTAGAGCGCGGTGAGTCCGATGTAGCCGTCGATCGACTTTTCGGTTTCCAGCGTCTTCTTGAAACGAGCCTCGGCATCCTCCAGTTTATTGGCATCGACGTATTGCCGCGCCAGGAAGAATTGCAGCGTCTGATTGTGCTGATCCTTTTCGGCGAGCTGTTCCAGGCGCGAGATCAATTCAGCGGACTTTCCTTGAGCCTTCAGGATCTCCGCCAGCAGTTGATACGCGGCCTTTCCTTTCGATTGCAGTTGTGCGTCGAAGTAGGTCTGCAAGTGCTCGAGCGCTTTATCGGACCGCTCGGTCATCATGTAGGCTTGAGCCAAACTGAAGCTGACGTTTCCCGGCTTCGTCTTCTTGGCTTTGGCCGCGCGTTCCAGAGCGATGATGGCTCGATCCGGCCGCTTGGCTTCCAGGAAGACTTGGCCGATCGCTTCATAGGTCGTGCGCTGATGCTTTTCCAATTCCGACTTCATCTGGAAGTCGAGGTGGTACTTCTCCGGGTTGGTCTTGGCGTCGAGGATGACCTCATAGGTATCGGCCCCTTTCTCGATTTGGCCGGAGATGAGGTACAGCGTGGCGAGGTCGCGCATGATCGCGACGTACTGGCCGGAGAGCTTATCCAGCTTTGTTGATTGCGAGGCCCGCTCCATCAACTTGAGAGCTTCGGGGAGTTTGTCTTTGGTCGCCATCAGAATGGCGATGCGTTGCAGCAAGGCCGCATCGTCCGGCGTCAGCTCAATCGCTTTCATTGCATGATTGAGCACCTTGTCCGACTCATTCAATCCAAGCGCCAGCGGGATCAATGCTCGGTAGACCTCGACCGCGCCGGGGTCAATCTGCACCGCCTTCTCGTAGGCTTCGAGGGCCGCTTTGAACTCCTCACGCTGTTCGAGGAAGCGGCCTTTCATGAACCATGCCATCGCGTCAATTCGCTTCTGGCTGTTGGCGTCGCGATCACGCAGCGGTTGCAGCTTTTCCGGGCGTTCCAGCGGTTCCGCGACATCGAACCGGAAGTCGCCACGAATGAGCAGGCGATGAGCGGGATCAGCCGGCGCGACATCTTGGGCCAGCCGTCGAGAGGCCCACACAGGTTCGGTCGAGAAGGTGAGTCCGCCGAGAGTAACGATCAACAAGTAGCCGATCTTGCGAGGCGACTGCGTCATGACCCTGTCTTCCTTGGATTGGCGAGAAAACGGCGAGCCTCGCTCCAGCAAAAACTCGCACGGCGGATGATAGCGAGCCAACGAATTCCGACCAAACCTTGTTTGCTGGTTCCGCTGAGGCACGAGCCAAGGCGACGAGTCACTCCGTGACTCGACTACTCTGTTGCTTCGCAACCCGGTTCCATCATTAGCGCGGCTTCTTTTTCACGGGGCTTGCCTTGGCCTTTGCGGCTTTCGCTTCGGGTTCCGGCTTGGTCGTTTTGGCTGCGTGCGATTCCGGCTTGGGCTTGTGAGCCTTATGGGCTTTGTTGGCGTTGTTGAGCAGTTCCGTGGCCCGATTCAACATTTCGTCGAGATCAAAGCCATCTTCAGGTGGTTTTGGCTTGGCGAATGTGGGAATCAGCCGAGGGTCGGTCGCGAAGCAACGCATATAGTCACAGAACGTCGCGGTGTCGGCTTTCATGACCGCCGACTTCAACGCATCAGAAGCCTCGGCCGTCGAGCAACCCGGAGGCGCGAGTCCCAGCCAAATCGCCGCGTCATGAATCCGGTCGTCCACAGGCACCGTGTGAGTACCAAGTGACTTTTGCAGCGTGTGGAGTTGGGTGAAGGAGCTCAGAAAACGAATCTTCTGCAATTGCTTTTCGGCGAGCTCCAACGTCTTGCGACGAAGCGACTCGAAGTCGAAATCAAAGTTGATTTCAAAGACGTATTGCAGAATAGAACGCACGCGAGCGGCACGAGCATCGGGATCGGACATCCCCTCAAAGCAAGCTGTCAATTCGCCAAACGTGCTGACTCGAATTTCGTTGAAGTCGTGGAAAGACTTGTGCAGCCACTCCGAAGAGGCGTCCGCCTGTTCCTGCGTGGCGTTCTCCAAGCAGACGGCATAGAGCATCGTCTCCAGCACCGGCTTGTCTTTCTTCTGGCCGACGGGGGAATAATGCTTTTTCAAAAGCACGACGAGCTTCTTGCTGAGCGTGTGCAGGTCGGACGCTTTGGTCTTCTTAAAGACGGCCATGAGCAACGTGCCTGTTAGTGTGCGGGGTAGGGAAAGTTCGAAGGAATCTGGGAGAAGGCGAGCGAAGAGTGACCTCAGTCGTCTTTGTCTTCGTCGTCTTCATCATCAGTATCTGTGCCACTGTCGTCTTCGAGATGGGCTGCTTCGGAATCGGATTCATCCTCAGCCGAGTCCGCCTCGGTTTTAATCGCGGTCGCGGCAGCGTCTTGGAAGCCTTGCGAGGTCGCGCTCAGGTGATCGAGCCAATTGGGTTCCAGAATAAACTTGAGGATCGGTGTGGACTTGGTTTGCAGACGATCCGCGATTTTCGATTGCAGGAACCCCCGCGATGAATCGAGACCGTGCAGGGTGAGTGACTGCACTTTCGCGTCGCCACGCACGCCGACTCGCACCTTGCTTTCCTTGATGTCGCCAGTCGTATCGACGTTGAGGATGGTCACGTTCTTCACACGCGGATCGCGCAGCTCAAACAGAATCGCTGAGCTCAGCGTTTCCATAATGGCTCGGTTCACTTTTTCGATACGGCGTGACGGCATTTGGTCTAAATCTCAATTTCCAAAACTCAATGTCCAAGGAATGTCCAAAACCCAATTCTCAATCACCAAACCGACATCTTGCGAACTCTGCTACGAATCAACCGCATTCTTCCTCTTTTTGGAGCCTTGGAATTTGGACATTCCTTGGACATTGGGGGTTGGTTCTTGGAATTTTTTAGTCGATGGTTCGTTTCACTTCCTCGATGCGATACGCCTCCAGCAGGTCTCCTTCTTTGACGTCGTTGAAGTTATCCAGACGGATGCCGCATTCCATGCCTTCGCGGACTTCCTTGGCGTCGTCTTTGACACGCTTCAGCGAGGCGAGGGCGTAATCGTTGAGGACTTTCTGATCGCGAATCAGCCGCACACGGTTGTTCCGTTCGATGCTGCCGCTCAACACGCGACAGCCGGCCACGGTACCCACGCGGCTGATCGCAAACGTTTGCAGCACGATCGCTCGGCCAGTCGAGACTTGCCGCTTCTCTGGCGTGAGCAGTCCTTCCAGAGCCAATTTGATCTCGTCGGTGACCTCGTAAATGATCTGATACCGACGAATATCGACCCCTTCTTTTTCTGCGAGCTGCAAAGCTCGATCTTCAGCGATGACATGGAAGGCGACGATGATCGCCCCCGACGCGCTGGCCAAATACACGTCGCTTTCGTTGACGCCACCGACAAGTGCGTGCAGCAAGTTGATCTTCACTTCCGGGTGATCGAACTTTCCAAGCTCATACTTCAGAGCCTCGATCGAGCCTGGCGTATCGGCCTTGACGATGATCGGCAGCTCTTTGACCCCTCCCCCTTGGACCGCGACGAGGATGTCTTCCATCGTGCGTTTGCGCCCGCGGGACGAGAGCGTCAATGCGCGTCCTCTCTGGTGGCGGATCTCGGCGATTTCTCGCGCGGCATCCAGGTCGTCCATCACGAAGAACTGATCACCCGCGTTCGGCACTTGATCGAGCCCGGCGACACGAATTGGCGTGGAGGGCGGGGCTTCCGTGACTTCCTCGTCGTGGTCGTTGTACATCGCGCGAACATTGCCGTGCGAACTGCCGCAGAGCAGGATGTCGCCGACTCGCAACGTACCGTTCTGAACCATCATCAACGCGATCACGCCGCGGCCTTCGTCGCGAAACGCTTCGATGCAGATGCCGACGGCTGAGCGTTCCGGGTTCGCTTTGAGTTCGTGGACTTCGGCGGTCAGCAGCAGCAGTTCGAGCAGGTCCGGGATACCTTCTCCCGTCAGGCCCGAAGTGCGAACCATTTCGACGTCGCCACCCCATTCCTGAACGAGAACTCCATGTGTCGCGAGATCGCTGAGTACCCGTTGCTCATTGCGATCCGGAAGGTCGATCTTGTTGAGGGCGACAATAATCGTCGCGTTGGCAGCCTTCGCGTGAGCGATGCACTCGATGGTCTGTGGCATGACACCGTCATTGGCCGCGACGACCAGCACGATGATGTCGGTACAGTTGGCTCCACGAGCGCGCATCTCACCGAAGGCCGCGTGGCCGGGTGTGTCCACGAACGTAATGTTGTGACCGTTGTGGTCGATCTGGTAGGCGCGCACGTGCTGCGTGATGCCGCCCGCCTCACCAGCCGCAACATTCGTCGAACGAATCTTGTCGAGCAGCGTCGTCTTGCCGTGATCAACGTGACCCAGGATCGTGACGATCGGCGGTCGAGTGACCAAGCTTTCCACCGGATCGGCGGCCAGCAACGCTTCCTGTAACTCTTCTTCGAGGTCTTTCTCGCGAAGGATGGTCAATTCGACGCCGACTTCCATCGCCAAATCCAGGGCGACTTCTTCGTCGATCGTGTCGTTGATTTGGATCATCTTGCCCTGTTTGAACAAGATGCTCATAAACGTTTTGACCGGCCGCCCCACGGCTTCAGCCAACGTGCGCAACGAGATCGGGGCCTCGACTTCGGCATGAGTTTTCAGCTCGGGCTGACCGGCAAACTTCGAGCGGTGCATCTTGACGGATCGACGACGGCGAGCGCCTTCATCTTCTTCACCAGTGATCTCGACGCGCGAATGCCGTTGCTTACGGCGTTCATCACGCGATTCCATCAAGCCGCCAGCATGCGTCTTCCCTCCCTTGCCGGGAATCCCTTTCTTTTCGCCATCTTCGTCAATGAGAGGGCCGCGCTTTTTGGGGCCACCAGCCACCGGATGTGCCTTGTCCCCTTTGACCACCTGGCTGACTCGGCCAGCCAATGGACCAGCAGCGCCGAAGTTCTCCGCTGTGATTTTGATGTCCGGACGCTGAGCCTTGCCTTCGTCCTTCTTCGGCTTGGCAACGGGAGCATCCGGAATGGCAGCCAACTGCGGGAGGTTCGGCTTGTTTTTGCGAACCGCGCCAACGGCGCGCATGTCGCCAGTCGAGCCGATGGGGCGCATTTCGCGCATTCGTGGCGTCGAACCATGCGGACTAATGTAGTCTTCGCGACGGATTCCAGTGGTACCAGGGTCCGGCGATTCACCCTCAGCCTTCGGGGATTCAACGACCACCGGAGCTTCAGGCGGCGACTCGACCTCAGGAGCGGCGATCTTTGTTGTTTCAGCGACCTCCGCAACCACAGCCGGAATCGACGGAGCGGGGAACTCCGGATTTGGCGTGACCGCGACGGGAGCGACTGCGGGAGGCTCGACCTCTTTCACCGATCGCGACGGGCGGGCGATCGGGGCCATCGACCGAACCGGCATCGCCTTGATCTGTCTCGCCTTGGCGACCGAATCAATGACGACGTCGTCGCGTGTGATCGACTTCTTCTCGGGAGCGGGCTTGGCGGGCTTACTCTTGAGATATTCCAACACCACGTCGCGCTCGGCGGGCGAGATGCTCGCCAGCGACGACTTCACGGGGATGCCAGCATCGTTTGCATGCTGGATCAGGACTTTGGTGTCCATCCCCAATTGTTTCGCCAAGGCGAAGATTCGCACCTTGAGCGTTTTGTCCTCGGCCAGTTGTTCGGTCAAAGGCACCCTCTGTGTTGGAAAGTCGAATGATGCGGAGCCAGCCGCGAGACGTCTCTCGCGAGTGGCGGCGATCACACTGGTTGTGCTCAGGATGCGTCATTATTCAACGACCTGAGCGGGATGTTCGGATTCGGTACTTGTAAGCTGTTCGGCTTCCGCGACCGGCGGCGTAGACTCAGCTGCAACGGACGACTCCGCCGCAACGTCCTCTGTCACCGCAGAAACTTCAACTTCGGCCGGCGCTTCTTCCTCGGTTGCGGGCACCTCTGCTTTCGCGGGTGCCGCTGCGGCGCGCGCGTCAATTTCTCGCTGCAGCTTCAGTTCCGCCTTACGGCGGTTGTCTTCGATTTCTTGTTTGTCGCTCTCCACGTCGGCGTACGCGACGATCTCTTCAACTTGCTCGGCCGTGCAACCGCTCATTTCTTCCAACTGATCCGGCTCGATCACCGACAAGTCGTAGAAACTGAAGAAGCCTTGCGAGACAAGATTCTCAGCTAGCTCTTCGGTGATGTGCGGAACTTGTGAGAACGCCGCCACCGACTTCTCCAACTGCTCGTTCAGCTCGTCTCGAGTCATCACCTCGATATCCCAGCCGACGAGCTTCGACGCCAGTCGCACATTCTGTCCGCGTTTGCCAATTGCCAGCGAGAGTTGATCTTCCCGCACCAGCACGATCACGCGACCAAGCATCTGGCAGAGGATCACGTCCTCGACTTCGGAAGGCTGCATGGCGTTCGGCACGAGCACTTGCAACGAGTCGTTCCAGCGCACGATGTCGATCCGCTCGCCCGCCAATTCATCGACGATGTTCTTGATACGCGCCCCTCGCACGCCAACGCAAGCACCGACGCAGTCAATCTTCGTGTCGGAGCAGGAGACGGCGACCTTTGAGCGATATCCCGCTTCGCGAGCTAGCGACCGAACTTCGATAATCCCTTCGGCGACTTCCGGAATTTCGGTCTTGAACAACTCCAGCACGAGGTCCGGATGCGTCCGGGACAAGATGATCTTCACGCGACTACCGGCCTTGCGAACTTCGATCACCACCGCCCGAATTCGTTCGCCGATGCGATGTGACTCGCCGGGGATCTGTTCGCTCTTGGGCAGAAAGCCGTCAATCTTGCTGAGCGTGACGAGCGCCGACCCACCTTCAAATCTAGTGATCGTGCCGGTAACGAGCTGCCCCTTGAGGTCTTCGTATTCGTCGAAGATCGAATCCCGCTCCGCTTCGCGGATGCGTTGCATCAACACTTGCTTGGCGGTCTGCGACGAGATGCGTCCCAGAATTTCGCCGAGCATGTCGGGTTCAATGTCTTTGCCGTCACAAAGCACAGTCGGTTTGCCGGTAGCCTGATCAATCGCAACCGTGACTTCGAAGTCTTCGCCGTAATGCTTTTTCGCCGCCGACAACACCGCCTGTTCCAGCGCCTCGATGACGATGGACTTGTCGATATTCCGGTCGCGATGCAAAGCATCAACGAATCGTAGGACGTCGGCACCGTTCATTATCTTCCTTTCGTCGAAGCTGGGTGAGAGCAGCCTCAACTACGGATATCAATCAGCTCCAAAAAGAACTGTCCCGAAACAAAAAAAGCGGGCACGAGACCCACTTCTCTCACCGCTGCCGCAGGCGGCAACGGACTCAGCCACGAAGGCCAGCCATCGACGGACAACACCGAGCAAGCTCGGCGATCATCCTTGGAACCGACACGTCTATCTCATCGGACGCCCTCACGCGAAACCACGCGGTGCTGCCAACCATCCAGAACTGTGTCGAGTCGCCCAAAGTCATTTGCGAGACGACTTTTGACGGCCAGAACGCCCCTTCCTGCTGAGCGGGGCGGTGACATTAGTTTTGACCACTCACACTGTCAAGCAGCGCGACGATCAAGGACGGGGCCGCACTCGCCTGACTCGAACAGCCAACACGAATTCAATCGTCGATCAAGGTCAGGCTAGAAAGGCTGACCTGTGTAGGCCAGCCTTTCCAGGCTGCCCCAAGCGACCACCGACTCCCACCTATTTCTCGGACCAACCCGATGCCACCTGTCTACCCCACCAGTGAAGCCTACGAGCGACACCTGCCGCATCAGATTCCCGAAGGCTTTCCCATCTTCATCACCTGCAACTTGAAAGGTGCGATCCCTCAAGAAGTCCGCGAACGATTCTTGCGTGAGCGAGAACAACTCGAACGTGAGCCGCTCCGGCAGAATGAAACTCCACACGCGCGACGAACAAGGCATTCCAAAATTATCTTCGCGATGACTGACGGATATCTCGATGGCCAGACGACCGGGCCATTGCACTTGCGCGAACCGGACGCGGCGAAGTTGGTGGAAAACGCGATCCTGTTCGGTGTTCCCGAGCGATACAAGCTATTCGCGTACTGCGTGATGCCGAACCATATCCACTTGTTGCTGACGCCAGTGTGGAAGTACCGCAAGCTGATGCAAGGTTTGAAGGGCTACACCGCGTTCCAAGTCAACCACCTGCAACAGCGGCGAGACCGCGTCTTCTGGCAGGACGAATCGTACGACCATTGGCCTCGCGACGAAGCCGAGTTCTTTCGGATCATCGCCTACATCGAAAACAACCCGGTCGCCGCGGGCTTGTGTACTCGTCCCGAAGACTGGCCGTGGTCCTCCGCGTCAAAGCGATCGATCTGGCCGCTTGGAGTACCCCTCTCCGCCGAGAAGGCTCTGATGTTGCAAACGTAGGTCAGCCTTTCCAGGCTGACCAGAATGGGAACACGCGCTGCTACTGTTTCGGCGCTGAGAGTATTGAATGCTGGTGAAGCGATCGGGTCAGGCTGGAAAGCCTGATCTACGGGAGGCGCACGACATAAATGGTGGCGTTGGCGTTGCCGGTGATGAGGTGGCGGTTGTCGTCGGTGAAGGCGAGTTCGAGGACTCGGCCGGGGAAGGTCAGGCGTTTTTCGACGACGCCGGTGGCGAGGTTGATGATCTGCACGCCGGCCGACGCCCCGTTCTCCCAGAACGACGCCGCCAGACGACGACCATCGGGCGAAAACGCGACGGCCTCGGACCCTCGGATCGAGAAGCTGCTGGTCGGCTTGGTGAGGTCGGACTTCAGGTTCCATAATTCCAACAGTCCAAACGTAGTCGCGATCGTGCTTCCATCGGGAGACACGGCGAAACTGTGAATATTGACTTGCGGCAGCTTCGTTCGCGGGATGAGCTGGTCCTCTTTCACATCCCAAATCTGAATTTGAAAACCTCCGAGTCGTCCGATCAGCGTGCGTCCGGCTTCGGCGAAGGCGAGTTGAAGGGCGATCGCTGGAACGTTGACGGACGAGAGTTTCTTCGCAGGAAGTTCGTCTGCTTCCCAGCCCCAAAGTTCGACACGCGATTCTGGACCATCGTCGCTGCGAATCGCCAGCCGCTGGCCTGAGCTGTCGATCGCCGCAGTGCTAATGTTGGTTCCTGGGATCCGGCGTATTGGCTTCCATCGTTCCCCGTCGCGCCGCAACAGGTTGGCGCCCGATGCACCGGGCAGTTGGACGGCGAGTAGTTTCCGTGCGGGGTATGCGTCCAAAACAGCGGTTGCGTCGGTGAGGTCTGGAAGCGATTGCATCCCATTGCGTGTCGGTCGCCACATCGCCACAGGGCGGGTTCCGGATTCCTTCGTCGTACACAAGAGGTTGTCCACGATTCGGAATGGCTCGTCCCGGAAATGTCCAGGATTGGGCAGAAGCGGGTCTGCTTCCGAGACGTCCGTCGGCGACACATTCCAAAATCGGACGGCTCCGTTGTGGTGAGCGGTGAAGACTGTTTCCCCATTCGGCGAGAACGTCAGAGTCCCAATGTTGTCCAACGCAAACGACGAGGTGGACTTGCCGAGCAGCCTCGGCGGATCGACGGCGTGATCCCAGACGTTGAATGTGCCACTTCCTCCCGTGAATAAACCCAAACGTGCCCCTTGTGATGCGGCGCTGAGCAATCCTGAATCGGGGATGCTGCCGAGTCGTTGTGGTTCGCCGTCGTTGAGTTTCCAGAACCAGGTGCGGCCGTTCTTGTCGGCGGTGGCGAGGCGGCCGTCCGACAGGAAGACCGCTTGCCAGAAACCTTTCGCGGGGGCGTCGGATTTCTCGTCGGCATCGGCCTTCAGGACGGTCGCTTCGCGGGGCGTGTCGCCTCGCAGATCGATCAGGTGGACTGCGCTGGAGGCCGCGTTTTCGGAGACGGCGTTTTCGTCCGCGAAGCAGAACCACTGTGAGTCCGGTGAAAAGCTGCCGGGTTGAATCCCTCCGTGCGGCTGAGGGATCGCAAAGCTGGCGACTCGCTGAGGTGCGGAGTCGCTGAGTCGCCACAGGCTGAATGTGTCCGAATTCCCAATGGCCTCCCATGCAGCCAGCCAGCGACCGTCCGATGACGCGATCGGGTGAAAGATTCCGCTTCCGTTATTCGTGTTGATTGCCGATTGTTTTTCCAGCGGTGTGTCGTCACGAGGTTTGGCGAAGATTTGCAACTCAATGGAACTGGGGCCAGGACCGAACCCCGCCATACGGCCGTCGGGTAGGTATGTCGCGGAGTAAATTCCTCCTTGGCTCGTACCGGGGAAGAATCGAGCCGGTTGCTTGGGGTCGCGACCGAACAAGTACAGGCCGTCGTCGGTCGTCAGCGTGAATTGCGTGCCGTCCGGAGAGACCGACGAGGACCGGATGAGGTTCCACACTCGCCGTCGATGTTGGCCCAGGACGGCGACGAGACCTTCGGGCTGACGCGGGACTCGCTCCGACTCCGGAATCTGCGCGGGATCAAGGTCGTCCCAGGGGGAGGGCGGAGCGGCATGTAGGTCAGCCTTTCCAGGCTGACCTACGATGGGGCGACGCTTGATCTCGACGACTTCTCGGCCGAAGCGTTTGAGCGTGATTTTTTCGCCGAGGACTTCGTACTCGTCGGCGTTGGCTCCGGTCAGCACGACCTCGACCTGGCCCGAACGGACGCGCACGGAGTTCTCGCCGGGGTGCAGGGTGTAGATGGGAGCGTTCGGGTCACGGAGTGCCCCGTCTACGTTGTCGGCCAACTGCACGACTTTGACTTCGAGACCCGGTTCCGGAGACGTGATGACCAGCTCGGCCCGGTCGCTGATCTTGATCACGATCGCGGCGGCGAGGGCGAAGAGAAACGCGGCGGCGATGAGTTTGGTGGCTTTGCGATTTCGGCGAGGTGGCTCAACGTAGCCCTGTCGCTCCGCGACAGGTAAGCCGGACGCGCGTTGAACGTCGTTGGTTTGTTGAGCGTCGGTCTCGCGAACGGCGTCGGTGGACGCTTGGCTTTCCTGTCGCGGAGCGACAGGGCTACGGTGGAGCCAGCGTTCGAGGGCGGACTCGAATTCGGTGGCGGTTTGGTAGCGGGCACTCTGCTCGCGGGACATCGCTTTGCGGCACGCGGTGGCGAGGTCGGCGTCAACGCCGGGACGCAAGGTTTCCAGTCGGGGTGGCTCCTTCGTGGCGATGTCCACCAAGACTTTCGTCATCGGGCCTTCAAACGGCAGGTGGCCGGTCAGCATTTGGTACAGCAAGACGCCCAGGCTGTAGAGGTCGCTCCGTTCGTCGCCGCCGCTGGCTCCGAGTTGAATCTGTTCGGGAGCCATGTAGGCCGGCGTGCCGACCAACGAGCCGGATTGCGTCACATGCGTGTCGGCTTGAGCCAGCCGAGCCAGGCCGAAATCCATCAGCAGCGGCTCGCCCCGTTCGTCGATCATCACGTTCGAGGCTTTGATGTCTCGATGCCGAATGCCCGCCGAGTGAATGGCCTGCAACGCCGAGGCCAGCTTGCGAGTCACCTCCGCCGCTTCGTGCAATGACACGGTGCGATGTTCTATCCAGGCGGAAAGCGACATCCCCTACACCAACGGCATCGTGATGAAGTGCTGACCGTCGATCTTGCCGACATCGTAGATCGGGCAGATGTGCGGATGCCGAATCGCTCCGGCCGCGCGAGCTTCGTTCAGGAACCGCTGCAAGATCACCGGATCGTTGACCAGTTCGCCTCGCGGAATCTTCAACGCGACGATCCGCTCCAGTTGCGTGTCCCGCGCTTCATAGACGGCTCCCATGCCCCCTGATCCGACCATCCGCCGGACTTCGTAGCGACCAAACTGCTTGCCGGTGAGCAGCCCGATGCGTCGCGCGGCCAACACGGCGGACGTCTCCGACTTCGGCGGAAAACTGGTTGTGGGAGGCAAGTCGATCTCGTCCCCCACCTGCGGAGATTTGATCGTGATCAGCGTGGCTTCGTTGCCGGCCTTGGCGGTGGAGGCTTCCCCCTTCTCTGCGAGGGCAGTGGCTCGCAGGCGGTCGAGGTCCACGGCGTCGGCGAACTGCGGGAAACGTCGCCGCAACTCGTCGCGCGTCGGCACGCTGTCGAAGTCGGGTCGCATGGAATGGTCTGCCGGCGAGCGGGGCGGCGTTAGCCCAATGGCACTCGCTTTGAGCGGTTTGGCGCTAGCCACCGGTGATTCGGGATCGACGATTTCCGACGAATTACCGGCGGCTAGCGCCAAACCGCTCACAAAGCGAGTTCCATTGGGCGTTAGCCCCCCGCTCGCCTGAGAGGTTTTCTCGTTCGGCTCACAGAGACAGAATCGAGTCAGGCATTCGGCATCGAGCAGCTCTTGAATGGCCGCAGGCTGGGACTCCAACTCTGGCCAGTCCTGAAGGTACTGCTCCAGCAACCGACGCTCGGCTCGTTCCCAGCGGTGCTCTTGGTCAATCCTCAGCAGCTCGATCAACAACCGCAGGCGGAGCGGTTCGCCAATGCCCGGCAAGAACGGCTCAATCGCCGACTGGCGCGTCTGTCGCCAGAGCGCTTCAAACTCGTGAACCGCTTTCGAGATCGCGGTGAACTCGTCGTGCGTGAGCTGATCGTGAGGCTTCAAAACGGCTTGAGTCATGGCGAATGCCTTCTGGCTGAAAATCTGAAGGGGCATTGAGCTTAGAAGAGCGGGTTTCGAAAACGTAGGTCAGGCTTTCTAGCCTGACCCGAACGGCGAGCGACATTCCCAATTCGATGACTCTACGCCGTCATAAGCAGCGTCCTGGCCGAGACCCAATTCGATTGAGCAACCCCGGCGCGGTTATACGCGATGACAACGAACTGATAGGTGCTGTTCGCCAACAGACTGGAAGCTCGGTAGTTCTACTGTCCGTTGGTCTTTATCGAATCTAAGTTTTTGTGGGACAGTCTCTTCAGGGTTTTATTGAACCAGGAGGGGAGTTTGCCATGGACGGGCGTTTTGAGGTTCGGCGTGCGGAGTTGTTGGCACAGGCACAGG
>SXKJ01000223.1 GCA_005778115.1 Planctomyces sp.
GCGGCGTCAGCCCCCCGGTCTCAGGACACGTGCAATCGAGGTCGAAGTCACCGGGGGGCTGACGCCGCCCCGCTCGCCAGAACGTTTTGCGGCTCCTTGAATCGCATCCACGACTTCGACACAGTAATTGCCCCCTTCACGAGGAACCCTTCATGAGTGCGATGACGATCGAAGTTTGGGACGCGACCGGCAACAAGAAACAAGTGGTCGAAGTCCCGTCGGATGCGGCGGTGAATCGGCTGATTGCCGTGCTGGTCGATAAGCTCAACCTGCCGCGGAACAGCCCTGACGGGCAGATGATGAGCTACAAGTTCCATCATCGAGCCAGCGGCCGGCAGTTGCTCGATACCGAGACGCTGGCCAGCGCGAGCGTGAAAGACGGCGACATCCTGCGACTGCAACCGGAGATCACGGCCGGAGCGCGAAGGCCGCTGCCATGACGGACGTCATGCGTCTGACGGACGTGGAAGCAGCCCAGAACGGTCGATTCTCTCGCTTCGAGTTGATCGGCTGGTGGGATCAACAACGCCTGGCTGCGTCGAAGGTCTTGGTCATCGGAGCCGGCGCGATCGGCAATGAGTTGGTCAAGAATCTCGCGCTGCTCGGCATCGGCAACGTCTTCATCGCGGACTTAGATCGGGTCGAGAACTCGAACTTGTCGCGCTCGGTGTTGTATCGCGAATCGGACATCGGGCGTCCGAAGGCGGAAGTCGCGGCCGCTCGCGCGAAAGAGATCTATCCGGGAATCAACGCCTCGTCGTTTGTCGGCAACATCGTCTATGACTTGGGCCTGGGAGCGTATCGCTGGGCCGACGTGATCCTCGGCGGGTTGGACAACCGCGAGGCTCGCGTGGCAATCAACCAAGCGGCGGCGCGAGTCGGCCGTATTTGGATCGACGGTGCAATCGAGCGCTTGGACGGCGTCGCACGCGTGTTCGATCCGGCGCTTGGCCCGTGCTACGAATGCACGATGAGCGAAACTGATTGGAAGATGCTGGAAGCTCGGCGGAGTTGTGCGCTGCTGACTCGGCAAGAGATGGAGCAAGGCAAGGTGCCGACCACGCCGACCACCGCGTCCGTCGTTGCCGGCATTCAATGCCAAGAGGCGGTCAAACACTTGCATGGCTTGGAGACGCTCGCCGGCCGCGGCTTCGTCTTCGAGGGAACGTGGCATCAAAGCTACGTCGTGAACTACACACGCCGCGACGATTGCCCGACTCACGAAGCCTACGAGCCGATCGTCGTGAAGCCTTGGTCCGTCGCGACGATGACCCTCGGCGAGTTGCTGGAACAAGCTCGCGCGGAAGTCGGCGAGGGAGCGATCATCGAACTGAATCACGACGTGCTCAAATCGCTCGAATGCCCACGCTGCCTGACGACAGAGCCGAGTTTCGCATCGCTGGGCAAGATCACCGAGCAACAAGGCCGTTGCCCCAAGTGCAATGAACCGCGTGTGCCGCACTTATTTCATTCGCTCGACGGCCGCGAAGGGATCAACGAGCGAACCTTGTCGGAGATCGGCGTCCCACCGTGGGACATCCTCGGCGTCCGCCGCGGTATGCAGCAGGTATTCTTCGAGTTCGCGGGGGACCGCGCAACAGTGTTAGAAAGAATTGTTTAGCCGCAAGCCGCAGGCGTGTGCGTCGTAACTGGCTTCGCTACCGGTCTCACGACGCGCACGCCTGCGGCTTGCGGTTAAACGTCGCGGCAGAGCCGCAACCAGAACAGTTTTTTAGCCACGGATGCAACACGGATTGAACACGGACATGAGTTAAGACGAGTGTTGCCACAAAAACGAATCCGTGTTTCATCAGGGCCTCATCCGTGGCCACAAAATGCGCGCATCTCGACAAGAAATCGCGAGCTAGTCGTACGATGGGAGAATCTGTGATGTCGAACCAAGACAAGCCTGATGTCCGTCTGCTGCGAAACGAAAAGCTCGCCGAGTCGCCGTTTCCCGCGTCGCGGGCGGCGGACTTTCGGATTCACTTTAATCCGGCGGCGCATGGCCGAGCGGTGGCTCACGCGAAGGAAGACAAGTCGGTCGAGATTTGCGGAGTGCTGGTCGGCGACTACGGCCAGGATGCGGATGGGCCGTACGCCCGGATCACCGAAATCATTCGTTGCGACAGTGCGACGAAGAAGTTCGCCGAGGTGACGTTCACGCACGAGTCGTGGACTCAGATCAATCGCGAGATGGACACGAAATTCGCGAACCTGCGCATCGTCGGCTGGTATCACTCGCACCCGGACTTCGGCATCTTTCTGTCCGACCGTGACGTGTTCATTCAAGAGAATTTCTTTAGCGGGCCGGGACAGCTCGCATTCGTGGTCGATCCCGTACGAGATGCCGAAGGGGTCTTCGAGTGGCATGACGGCAAGCCGGTGTTGTCGTCGCATTACTGGGTCGGCGGACGGATCTCCGGCGGAGAAGCGACCGCGCGTGGCGGTGGGCAAGTCGGCGGGCCGGAGGCACCACGCGGGCCGGGGAGTCCGATGAGTGCCCCCACGCCTGGCGCGTCATTTCCGGTTGGTAGCGGCGGAGCTCGCGGCAGCACGGTGATGACGCTCGCGTTTTGTTTGATGTTTTTCCTGGTCGGTTACCTGCTGTCCGGTCGGCGAGCTTCGCCATGGGAAGACGCGCGGCTTATCGAAGGGGTCTCGGCTCACCTTCGCCAATGGAAGGGGTCGGAATCGCAGCATCGGCTGGAGGATCTTCAGAAACTGGTCGCGCTACTGTCGCTCGAAATCGGCAAGTTGTCTGAGGACCACGTGAAACTCTCCGGAGAGAAATCCAAGGAGTTGACCAAAGAGTGGGCGGTGGTCCGTCAGGCTCTGAACGAATGCCGCGAGCTGCTGGCTCAATTGGAGGAGCGATACGCAATCAGCCCGGAAGATGGTTCGATTCTTCGCGAAGAGATTCGCAGCATGGCACGCCGTCTGGCCGACGACGAAGCGGCGCGGGCGGAGGCTCGGAAGTCAGCCAAGAAGACGGAAGAAGATAAATCTCCGGCGAAGGAGAATTCAGACAAAGAGCCACCGCAGAGTCCGCAAAAACCCAAGTCGGACAACACTCCGAAAAAGTCCTCAGAAAAGTCGCGGGAACCGTGACGCCGCGAACACAGTTTGTTGGAATATCCGCCCTTTGTCGAATGACCAACTTCCAGAACCCAATGTCCAATGAATAGCCAATGACCAAATCCCAGTGAACCGCGAACCAGATTCCGCGAAGCCACGTTCCAGAAACGCTTCCGGCTTGGTCATTGGAGCTTGGGATTTCATTGGTCATTGAAACCTGGTCATTGGAAATTCCTAACACGGACAACACACAGTTTCGGACAAATACTCGAAGGAACTCGCCGTGTCACAGGATGCCCCGCTGCGGATCGACGCGAAAGAGCTGTTCTCCGCAAAGGTGGAAGACTACCTGGAGGTGCAATCGGCCTTGCAGCGCGGCGCGGAAGAGATCGAACCGCAGTCGTGGATCATCCGCATGATCTACTCCAGTTGGTTTTATCTCTCGATCTGTGCCGGGCTGGGTGGATTCTGCGGCTGGGCGATCTTGGAACCGTTCTTTGATGACAACGAAATCCATCCGGACGGAGGCGGGGCCGGGGCGAGCACCATGGCCGCCGTGCTGATGTTTCCAACGGTGGCGGCGTTGGTCGGGCTGTTCTTGGGAGCGGCCGAAGGAATCATGTGCCGCAACGCTCGGCGAGCGGTCATCTCCGGGGCGGTGGGACTGGGCGTGGGCTTTGCTGGCGGTCTGATTGCTTTGATTCCGACCAGCATCGTGTTTGGCATCATGAGCGCGATTGCGGTCAGCTTCTGGAAGAACCCGGTTCCCGGAAAGATGCCCGATGGCGTCGCGCTCTTGATTCTGATGATGGGCCGTGCCGCGGCCTGGGCGATCGTCAGTATTCCCGCGGGACTCGGCCAGGGAATTGCGCTGCGAGAAAAGAAGGTCGTGTTCAACGGAGTGCTGGGAGGCGTGCTGGGTGGATTGATTGGCGGACTGTTGTTCGATCCGATCAGCTTCGTGTTCATGACCGCGGACGGCCAAGCGGCGGCGAGCCGTGCCATCGGTCTGTCGATTGTCGGTGTGATGGTCGGCCTGTTCGTTGGCCTGGTGGAAGGCTGGACGAAGACCGCCTGGCTGTTGATGCGCAAGGGACCGCTGGCCGGCAAGCAGTTCGTGTTGTTCAAGGACACCACCGTGCTCGGCAGTTCGCCGAAGGCCGAGATTTATCTCTTCAAAGACGAAGCGATCGAACCGCGTCACGCCATCGTCCACAACCGTGGCGGACGCTTTGAATTGGAAGACTGCCAAACTCCCGACGGCACCTACGTCAACGGCATCCCGATCAAGAAACACCTGCTGCAAAACGGCGACCAGATCGTGATGGGCAAGACCGTGCTGGAGTTCACCCTGCGAGAAGCGAAAGGGTGACGTGAAGTTAGCACGACGCGCAAGCGACTGGTTTT
Organism: Planctomyces sp.; assembly: GCA_005778115.1. GTDB lineage: Bacteria > Planctomycetota > Planctomycetia > Planctomycetales > Planctomycetaceae > SXKJ01. The sequence goes on from SXKJ01000223.1 coordinate 4,486, forward strand.
CAAAAGTTCGCACAACAAGCAAACGAGTGGCCGATTGAGAACAACCACTCGCTTGAGCGTCGTGCTGGTATCGTCACCTCGTCTCAAACCTATATTCCGACTCTGTCATTTTTCATTCAGGAATTCTCACCATGTCAATCTCTGTGAAATGCTCCGACTGTGGCAAAGCCTTGAAGGCTCCCGATGCGTTGGCTGGCAAGAAGGCGAAGTGCCCCGACTGCGGAGCCACCGTGCCGATCCCCAAGCCGACGGTTGATGCGGAAGAAGTCTACGACGAGCCGGCGGAGTCCTACGAAGACGAGTCGGACTCTCCCGCCGATGACAGCGACGAACGCAAGCCGTGCCCGATGTGCGGCGAGATGATCGCCTCCGCCGCGGCGAAGTGCCGCTACTGCGGTGAGGTCTTCGACGGTCGTGTCTCGAAAGGCGGTCGCCGACGAAAAGGGGGAGCGGCCGAGTACGCTGGGTTCTGGATGCGGTTCGCGGCGATGTTTATCGACGGCATCCTGATGCAAGTCGTCTTGTTCCCAACCTCATTGGTAATCAATCTCGTCTTCGCCGGTAACGCTGCCGGCCCGCAACCGGGTGGCCAGCCCGATCCGAAAATTCTGATTGCCTTAGTGCTGAACATGGTGATTTCGGTGGTTGTTCAATGGCTCTATTTCGCACTTCAAGAATCCTCCGCGAAGCAGGCCACGGTGGGTAAGCGGGCGTTGAGCATTCGAGTGACCGATCTCAAGGGAAACCGACTTTCCTTCGGTCACGCGACCGGACGGCACTTCGGAAAAATCATCTCTGGCATGATCTGTGGCATCGGCTACTTCATGGCGGGGTTCACGGAAAAGAAACAGGCGCTCCACGACTCCATGGCAGGCACCTTGGTCGTCAGGGATTAGATGAAATCAGGCGAGCGGGGCGGCGTCAGCCTAATGGCACTCGCTTTGAGCGGAATGGCGCTAGCCACCGGTAATGCGGGATCGACGATTTCCGGCGAAATACCGGCGGCTAGCGCCGTGCCGCTCACAAAGCGAGTGCCATTGGGCGTCAGTCCTCCGGTCCATTCACGACGGAACCGGGGGGGCTGACGCCGCCCCGCTCGCCAAGAACTTGAACGTCCCCAAACATCAGCGAGGATGACCTGATATGCCGATCTCTGTGAAGTGCTTCGACTGTGGCAAGGAGTTGAAAGCTCCCGACGCGCTGGCAGGCAAGAAAGCCAAGTGCCCGGGTTGCGGAGCGGTCGTGCCGATCCCCAAACCCGCGCTGGATGCCGAAGCTATCGACGATGATGAGCCGGTCTCCAAGCCGAAGCCCATGGCGAAGGCCAAGCCCAAGGCGAAGGCCAAACCGAAGCCGGCTGACGACGATGACGCTGGGATGTTCGATGACCTCGCGGACTACGAAGCCGAGGCTCCCCTCGACGAAAGCGCCACGCGCAAGCCCTGCCCCATGTGCGGCGAGAAGATCGCCAAGGGTGCCGCTAAATGCCGCTACTGCGGCGAAGTTCTTGATCCCGCGCTTCGCAAGAAGGCCAAGAAGAAAAGCAGTTCCTCGTCGTCGTCGGACGATGAGCTGACCGGGACCGACATCGCCTTGTGTGTGCTTTGCAGCGGCATCGCCTGCATCGTGAGGATCGTCGCGCTCTGTCGCGGGCAGAGCAGTCGCGGCGGAAAGATGATTGGGATTTCCTTGCTCATGCAGTTTGTCTGGGGGGCCATCAGAATTCTCATCCAAGAAATGGCGAAGAACTGATGCCCAAGGCGGAACGCATCATCGCTTGCGAGTGCGGAGCCAACGTGCGGTTGCCTCAAGACTCGGCCAACCGCGCGTTTCGGTGTCCTGCTTGCAAGACCGCATTGGCGCTGACCGTCAACGCCAAGGTGCTGACCGCTCGGCAACTGCGACCCGGAGATGCCGGTGCCACCTGTCCCATTTGCCAAACTGCGATTGCCGCTCAGGAGTTCTTCGTCACTTGCCCCAAGTGCGACCAGGTCCATCACCGCGAGTGCTGGTCAGAGATCGGTGGCTGCGGCACCTACGGTTGCGAGCAAGCTCCCGCGCTCGACAAGTCCGAAGCGACCGCCACCGCTCCGCTTTCCGCCTGGGGCGATACTAAGAAATGTCCGATGTGCGGCGAGACGATCAAATCCATCGCCCTCCGTTGCCGTTACTGCGAGACCGACTTCGACACCGCCGATCCGCTCTCTCTCAAAGACCTGCATCGCCAATCCGTGCGTGACGAGTCACAGAAGAAACTTCAGCAATCGACCGTGACCATCTTCGTCGTCAGTATCATCGGCTGCGTGGCCCCGATCATTGGGTTGGTCGGACTGGCCTATTTCCTTCCCAAGCGAAAAGAACTCTCACGCTGCGGCCCGCTGTATCAAGTCATGGCCCTGGCATCGTTAATCTTGTCGGCAATCTATACCGTGTTGCTGGTCCTCTTCGCCCTGTTCGAGTCCTCGTGATCCCTCAACGAACCGCCCCATGCCCACACCCACACGACGCTTTGCTGGACTGCGCGAAACCGGCACTCTTTGTCCGCACTGCCAGACCGAACTCCACACGGGCGAAGACACCGCTGTCTGTGCCGAGTGCGGTTCCTCGCAGCATTGGCATTGCTGGCAGTCGTCCGGAGGCTGCGGTTCCTACGAATGCTCCACCGGCCGTCGCCCGGAGGCTCATGCAGGCGAAGTGCTGCGTGTCTCACTGGATGATCTCGAC
>SXKJ01000224.1 GCA_005778115.1 Planctomyces sp.
GGCCCGCACTGGCTCGACCTGTCGCCGCTGAACTCGACGCCGCTGGAGTCCCTGACCTGCCGCGAACTGATCGCTCGCCGCAACGCGCACATCCTCAAGAGCATGACCAAGCTCACCAAGATCGATGCGCGACCGGAACCAACCGCCGCGACATCGACCGCCAACCCCGACCGCCGCGCCGCCGAGTATGTGCTGTCGATCGGCGGCACCATCAGTATCAAAGAGAACGGTCAGGAACGGCCGATCGCGGCTGTCGGCGAGCTGCCCCGCGATGCGTTTGAACTCACGGTCGTTTCTTTGAGCGGTCCGCTGGTGAACGACGCGGGGATGACGCACTTCAAGGATTGCAAGAACCTCACGAGTCTTAATCTGTACTTGACGCAGGTGAGCGATACCGGGCTGGCCAACTTCCAGGGGTGCAAGAACCTCACGAGCCTTTATCTGAACTTCGTGAGCGATGCGGGACTGGCGCACTTCAAGGATTACAGAACCTCACGATCCTTGAGCTGAACGGTCAGAAGATCACCGATGCGGGACTGGCTCACTTCCAGGATTGCAAGAACCTCACGGGCCTTGATTTGAACAGCACCCAGGTGACCGACGCCGGGCTGGCCATCTTCCAGGATTACCAGAGCCTCACAGGGCTTGAACTGCGCAGTACCTAGGTGACCGATGTGGGGCTGGCCTATTTCAAGGAATGCAAGAACATCACTGGGCTTGATCTGTCCGAAACAAAAGTGAGCGATGCGGGGCTGGCTCACTTCAAGGATCGCAAGAACATCACGAACCTTTATCTGAACACGACACGGGTGAGCGATGCCGGGCTGCCCGATCTGGCAGGTCTGCTGAGCTTGGCAGCGGCAGAGACCGATCTTCGCAACACGCGGATCTCCCTCCGCGGCCACGAGCAGCTCAAGACCGCCCTGCCGAACTGCAAGATCTTCTGGTTCGAGCCAAATCGCAGCGTGGCTGAAAGCGTGCTGGCCCTGGGTGGAACCGTCGAGATCGGCTCGCTCGACAAGCCGGAGTTGCGCCCCATCAAGGTCGCGACCGACTTGCCTGGCGACTACTTCCAGGTCCGCCGTGTCTCACTCGCTGGTGTCACCAAACCGCTTGATCTACTGCGGCCGCAGTTGTCCTTGCTGAAGTTTCCGAAGTTCGACCGGCTGGAAAGCATCGACCTGTCGGGCATCACCGGGCTGGACTACAGCTTTCTGGTCCCCATCCACGGCTTGCAGGAACTGACCCTCGCCAACACGGGACTCAACGACGCCACGCTGGCCCAACTGCCGAAGCTGCCGACGCTGAAACGGCTGGTGCTCGACGGCAACGACATTCGCGGCACGGGCCTGCCTCATCTGACCGGCCAGCCGGAGTTGATCGACCTGTCGCTCAGCCACCCGAACCTGGTCGAACTCGCTGCCGAAAATCTCGTCGAGCTGAAGCGGCTCAAGCGGCTGTCTCTGGCCGGCAGCGGTCTGACCGACGCCAGCATCAAACCACTGGCCGTCCTGACGAACCTGGAATCGCTCGACCTGCGCCGCACCGAAGTCACCGCCGCCGGCATCGACGAGTTGAAGGCTGCGTTGCCGAAGTGCCAGATCCAATCGGATGGAATGCAGGGCAAGTGATGTCGGATGCCATTTCATTTCCATTTCGGAAAGTAAACCAGTCACTCCGTGACTGGAGCTTTCGAGTCACGGAGTGACTCGTCTACGTTGCGGCTCCGCCGCATTGATTCTTTTCAACTCTTTTCTTTGGAGACCGAGCGATGAAGCGACGCACGTTTTTGAGTTCGACGATTGCTGGAGCCAGCTTGGCCTCGTTGTCGGCGATGAGTTCGGCGGCTGAAGAGGTGAGGGGGCGGCAAGTGATCGAATTGCGAACCTACCTGCTCAAGCCGGACAAGCAGAAGCTGTTCGATGCGTGGGCGGAGCAGGCACTGATTCCCACGCTCAATCGGTTGGGAGCGAAATCGGTCGGCGTGTATTCCGAGAACCTGCCTGCGGGACGGCCGGCGATTTATTACGTCCTGGTTCCTTACGATAACTCCGAGCAATGGGCTGCGGTCTCCGCAAAGCTGGCGTCCGACTCCGAGTACCAGAAAGCCGCCGCCGAGTATCTCGCCGTCCAAGCCACCGACCCGATTTACGACCGCGTCGAGAGTTCATTGTTTCGCGCGTTCGAGACGATGCCCAAGGTCGAGAAGCCGGCCGGCAAGCCGCAGATGTACAACCTCCGCATCTACGAAAGCCACAACGAGGCCGCCGGCCAGAAGAAGATCGAGATGTTCAACCAAGGGGAGATCGCCATCTTCCGGAAAGTCGGCCTCAACCCGGTCTTCTTCGGTGAAGCGATCGCGGGCACGCGAATGCCCAACCTGACGTACCTGCTTGCCTTCGACGACGACAAAGCTCGCACCGCTGCCTGGGGCAAATTCGGCGGCGACCCCGATTGGAAAAAGCTGCGCGCGATCCCCGAATACGAAGACGAGAAGATCGTCTCAAAGATCACCAACAAGCTACTGACACCCACGTCGTACTCGCAGATTTAGAGCGTCTTACAAAATAAACCGAACCCGCGTGTCCGAATGCGAGTCGCGGGAGCGGCTCGCCTACGTCGCTTCTGCCGCGGCGGACTCCCGCGACTGAGCTGGCCAAGGCGATGTTGCCTGACGACGCTCGCGTTATCATCCGCCGCCACTTCGAGCGGGAGTCGTCCATGCCGTTGACCGTCGAGTAATTCACTCAGCGATTGACGTCGTCCGGCGTGATGTCGGAGGACGAACTGCGTGATTGGATCGCGGCCGTGCCGGTCGAGAAGCGGCCCGACGACGGAGAGACGTTGGCTCGTGAATTGGTCCGGTTGAAAAAGCTGACCAAGTTTCAAGCCGAGCAGCTTTATGCCGGCAAAGGAAATTCGCTAACGCTGGGCAACTACGTCATCCTCGACAAGCTCGGTCAGGGCGGCATGGGGGTGGTGCTGAAGGCTCAGCACAAACGCATGGCGCGAGTCGTCGCACTGAAGGTGATGTCTCCGGCGGCGGCGAAGTCGCCGGATGCGGTCAAGCGGTTTCATCGGGAAGTGCAGACGGCCGCGAAGCTCACGCATCCGAACATCGTCACGGCCTTCGATGCCGATGAGGCCAAGGGGACGCACTTCCTGGTCATGGAGTACGTCAAAGGGGACGATCTGTCGCAGTTAGTGAAGAAGCACGGGCCGATTTCGGTCGAACAGGCGATCGAGTGCATTATCTAAGCGGCGCGTGGGTTGGCTCACGCACATGGCGAGGGAGTGATTCATCGGGACATCAAGCCGGCGAACTTGCTGCTCGATAAGCATGGGACGGTGAAGATTCTGGACATGGGTCTGGCTTGGCTGGAAAGCGGACTGTCGGATGCGGCCGGCGTTGAAGGGGCGAGGCTGACTCAGTCGGGCACAATCATGGGGACGGTCGATTACATGTCCCCGGAGCAGGCGGAGGACACTCGGCACGCCGATGCGCGGGCGGACATTTATTCGCTGGGCTGCTCGCTGTTTTACTTGCTGACCGGCCGCGCCGTGTACGGCGGCGAGACAATGATGAAGAAACTGCTCGCGCATCGCGACGCGGCGATTCCGTCGTTGGTGGACGTGAGCGGCACGGCGCTAGCCGCCGGTTTTTCGCATCGAGATACCAATTCCGCGACATCGGTGGCTAGCGCCATTCCGCTCAAAGCACTCGACGCCATCTTCCACAAGATGATCGCCAAGCGGACGGCGGATCGTTACCAGACGATGGCCGAGGTCATCGCGGACTTGGAACGCTGCCGCGCGGGTCAGTCGGTGACGGTCAACGTTGCCGCGGTCAGCGGTGAATCGGGCAGCAGCAACGAGCTGCAAAGGTTTCTGCGGCAGATCAGCGGTGAAGAGGTGAGCCAAGTCACATCGGCAAGTCCGCTGGGAACGAGAGTGGCTTCGGGCGCTGGAATTCCGGAGACGATGTTGTTGTCGGCCAACGGAGCCGGCACCGATCCGCAGACCGAGATGACGCTGGCGAACGAGCAACTCGTAGCCAGAGGATTCGTAGCCGAACTCGTCAGAGTTCGGTCACTCAGCGCGTAAGCCTTCACGATCCGGGGCGATGAGTTGTTGAAAATGGTCTGGTGTGAATTCGAGATTTTCGCGACAGAGGGAGCATGTCGCTGGGAATCACGGAAGAGATGATCGCTCGTCAGCCTGCGGAAGCTCAAGTCATCA
>SXKJ01000225.1 GCA_005778115.1 Planctomyces sp.
AACAGACAGGGGGCTGACGCCGCCCCGCTCGCCAGAATATTCAAAGCCACAAACTCACAGGAGGCTCATCATCGCAAAAAATCGAAACACCTTTGCCAAACGAAGCCGAGAAATGGACAAGAAGCACAAGGCCGACCACAAGCGTGAGGCCAAACGCGTCAAAAAAGACAACGAGTCAGAGCCGGGTACGGAGCCGACCATCACAGTCGCCTATCACCCTGACGCGGAATTACCAAAGGGAACATGAGGCCCGGCCGCGAAAATCACGCAGTCGCGCGAGTCCTTGAAGCCTGAAACGCCAGCGAAGAATTCCGGATCAATTTCTTCGCTGGCGCTTCAGGCTTCAACCGTTTCTGGGCGGACAATTGATTGGCTTCAAAGCCCCACCACCGCGACACGGAGATCCATGACGTTGGTGTGAGTTGGGCCGGTGAGTAACAGGCCGCCGCATTGCTCGAAGAAGGGATAAGAGTTGTTGATCGCCAGGAACACGGCGGGATTGAGACCATTGGCGAGTGCCGCTTGACGCAGGCTTTCGTCCACAACCGCTCCGGCCGCGTTGGTCGGGCCATCTTCGCCGTCCGTACCGCCAGACAAAATTGCGACGCGATCGAGGCCGTCGCTCCACAGATGCTGCAACGCGGCGAGCGCGACCTCTTGATTGCGGCCTCCCTTGCGCGGCTGGTCCGTTGGAACGAGTTTCACGACCGGCTCACCGCCGCAGAGTACACAAACCGGCGGCACGGCATCGGCTTGTCCGTCTCGAATGCGGCGACACAGTTCTGCTAACTCGCATCCGACTGCTTGAGCTTCCCCCGCGTTGTTTGAACCGAGTGACTGCACCTTGAAACCCAACTCGCGGGCCTTGCTCGCTGCCGCCTCGAGCGCGGCCGCGTTGTTGCCGATGACTTGATTTCTCGATTTGAGAACCGTAACGCGACCGCCAAGGAGCGGCTCGCTCTGATCACGCGGGCCGCTCCCTGACGGTCGCGGTACGGCTCTCAGCGATCTGAAAATCGACTCTGGGACCTGCGGCGGCTGCGCGCCGAATCGTTCCAGCACAGCGAGTGCGTCCGCCGCCGTGCTGGTGTCCTCGACCGTCGGGCCGGAGGCGATCACATCCAGCGGATCCCCGATCACGTCGGAGATAATGAGCGTGATCACGGCTCGTGCTTGCGCGGCGGCCCGCGCGAAGCCGCCCCCTTTGAACAGCGATAGATGCTTGCGGACCGTGTTGAGTTCTTGAATGCGCGCACCGGAACGCATCAGAAAGCGTGTCACCGCTTGTTTGTCCGCCAGCGTGATTCCGGGAATCGGAGCCGGCGAGAGTGCGCTCCCGCCTCCGGAGATCAGCACGAGCACGAGATCGTTCGGCCCAGCGCCGTGGGCGAGTTCTAGAATTCGTTGCGTGCCGAAGACACCCTCTTCGGTCGGCTCATTGACTCCCGCTGGTCGCGCGGCATGCAACACGATCCGTCTCAAGGGACGGACACAATCGGAGGGGACATTCACCCAGCCGATCACTTTCGCGCCGACGAGTTCTTCACCCAGCGCGGCTTCGATGGCCGACGCCATGCCGGCTCCGGCTTTTCCGGTGCCGAGCACGATGATGCGGTCGAGCGAATCGACAGCGAATGACTCGCCGCAAACCGAAAGCGTGCGACTGTCGCAGGAAACCACGTTGCTAACTAAGCGATCCGAGGCGACTGCGGCGACGCCTGCCTCCCAAATTGCACGGGCCTGTTCGCGGAGCGTCATTGGAAAGTCCCACATCAAATGCCAAAACCCCATCGGACCTGCCGGATGGAGTTTTGGAATTGTATGAGACTACGCGCTCGGACGCAGCCGGCGGTACAGCGTCAGCGCTTCGTACAGATCGGCGGAGATTTTGATTTCGTCTTCCGCGAAGTCGCTCAGCCAGGTGCGATCCGCTTTGGCGGCATCGAACAGAACGCGCACGATTTGCTTGAGCCGGACTCGCTTCATCTTGGGACGGCTCACCGGAAGGTTCTCAGGATCGAAGATTTTCAATCTGGTGTGCGTTCGGGTGGCATTCATCGGCGGGCCTTCCTTGTGCGATGGTGGGGAGGGGCGAGGGCGGGACCGATCCTCGTGATCGGCATACGTTTCATCGACGGTCCGATAGCAACGACTTGAGAAGATCTGGCGACCACACAAGATTTTTCGCGCGAGAGGTAATGATCTAAAACAAAGTGCGACGTCGGCTAAAGTCCGACTCAAGGCAGGACGACCAGTTCCGGCACACCCTGCCGCTCAGATCGCTCGACTTTGCCACAGCCAGTCGTCACCTTCCCGACCGTTGTCTCCAGCTTGCCTGGCCAATTTCTTTTTGCGAGTTCCGCGCGCGGCGATTAGCATCTCACGCCGCTTTCAGCATTCAATTGGGTTCCACGATGGACCGCAGTATGGACGAGCCGTCAATTGATCTCGCACGCCTCGCGCACGAATTGGGGCATCGCCTCGAACAAGTGCAAAACGTCGTCGCGTTGTTGGACGCGGGGAACACCATCCCGTTCATCACACGCTACCGCAAAGAGAAGACGGGCAACCTTGACGAAGAGCAATTGCGGACCATCGAGCAACGAGTCCGCTCGCTCCGCCAAATCCAGGAGCGTGCCGCCGCGATTCTGCGGTTGATCGAAGCTCAGGGCAAGCTGACCCCTGATCTGCGGGCTGAAATTGAAGCGGCCGTGACGCTCAAACGGCTCGAAGACTTGTATCTGCCGTTCAAGCCCAAACGTCAATCGCGAGCGTCCGCCGCACGCGAGCGGGGACTTGAACCGCTGGCCGCTCTTATCTGGGCGGGGGCTCCAGAACTGACCGATCTCAACGCGGCGGCTGCGCCGTTTGTGAACCCGGAGAAGGAATTGCCCAGCACCGTTGAGGTGCTGCAAGGTGCGGCCGATATCCTCGCCGAGAACATTTCGGAAGAGGCGGCTCTTCGGGAAGCCTGTCGCCAGTTGGCGTGGCGAACCGGCAAATTCTCTGGCACACCAACCAAAGCCGGCTCTGAGAACGGCCAAGAATACCGTGACTATTTCGAGTTCACCGAATCGGTTTCCAAGATCCCGCCACATCGCGTGCTGGCGATCAATCGGGGCGAAAAGTCCGGCGCGCTGCGCATCAAATTTGAATGGGACGACGCGGCGGTCAGCCAATCGTCCGAAGCGCACTATCGCTGGGAATCACATCCACAACGTGACTTCTTGAAGAGCTGTCTAGCCGATGCGCTGTCGCGACTGATTCAGCCGAGCCTCGAACGGGAAATCCGGCGCGAGTTATCCGACAAAGCCGAGTCGCAAGCGATCGACGTGTTCGCTCGCAACCTGCGGAGCCTGCTGTTGCAGCCGCCGATGTGTGGGCAGCGCGTGCTGGCGATCGACCCCGGATTCCGCACGGGCTGCAAAGTCGCGGTGCTGGATGAATTCGGCAACCTCGTCGTGTCGGACGTCGTCTATGTCACGGGCAACGCCGAAAAACGAGCGGGGTGTTCCGCGCGGCTCGCGGAACTCATGCGGGAGCACAATTGCCAAGTCGTGGTGATCGGCAACGGCACCGCGTGTCGCGAGACCGAAGATCTCGTCACCGAGATGATCGCCAAGGAAATGCCGGAAGCGCGATACGTCATCGTGAATGAAGCGGGTGCCAGCATCTATTCGACGAGTATTGTGGCTCGCGAAGAATTCCCGAATCTCGAGGCAACGGGACGCGGCACAATCTCGATTGGGAGACGCTTGCTCGACCCTCTCAGCGAACTGGTGAAGATCGAACCGCAACACATTGGCGTCGGCATGTATCAGCACGATGTCGGCAAAAAAGAGTTGAAGGAGTCGCTCGACCACGTTGTCGAGTCATGCGTGAATTACGTTGGCGTCGATCTCAACACGGCCAGCGCGTCGCTGCTGCGGCGCGTGTCGGGGTTGAATCAATTAATCGCTCGGCGCGTTGTCGAATGGCGTGAGCAAAACGGCCGCTTCAACTCGCGACGGCAACTGCTGGAAGTTCCAGGACTCGGAGAAGCAACGTTCACGCAAGCGGCCGGCTTCTTGAAGATCGGCGGCGGTGACGAACCGCTCGACGGTACTTGGATTCATCCGGAGAGCTATGAAGCGGCCAACAAAGTGCTCGAACGGCTGGGCTTCAATGCTCGCAGTTTGATCGAAGCCGAGCAGACGCGTGACGAACTGCGGCAACGCATGGAAGAAATGCAACCAGAGGCGCTGGCGGCAGAGTTGTCGGTCGGCTTGCCGACGTTGAATGACATTCTCGATGCGCTCTGTCGTCCTGGTCGCGACCCGCGCACGGACTTGCCCGGCCCGGTCTTCAAGCAAGGCATCCTCAAATTGGACGACCTGCAAGAGGGGATGGAACTGACCGGCACCGTTTGCAATGTTGTGGACTTCGGCGCGTTTGTTGATGTCGGCTTGAAGGACAGCGGGTTGGTTCACATCAGTCAGTTGTCGGCGAACTACGTCCCCACGCCGCACAGTCTCGTGTCGGTGGGCAATGTGGTAACGGTGTGGGTGCTGGCAGTCGATAAGGAGCGCAAGAGAGTCAGCTTGACGATGATTAATCCCGGCACACCGCGACAAGTGCGCGGTCCCCAACCTCCGCGCCGTGGGCAATCGCCAGACAGCAATGCTCAACCGAGCGAGCGACGGGAACGTCGTCCGTTCAAAAAACCTCAGCAGCAAGTCGCCGTTCAGACACAGCCGGCTGCGGAAGCGACGGCCACGCGGGTGCAGCGCGACGTTCGACCAGAGAGCGTTTCTAGTGAACCACCGAGACGAAAGAAGGGGAACGCCCCACCGGTGAAGCTCACCGATGAGATGGTCGAGGGCAAACAGGCTCTGCAGGGCTTCGATCAACTCGCTGCGTTGTGGAAGCAGAGTCACGCGAAGTAACACGACTAAGAATTTGGGTTCATGAGTGAGCGGCAAGTCGCTAGTCGCCGGCCATTTGCCGGCACCGGCGGCTAGCGCCTTGCCGCTCACAACCCACGTTTCAAGTGTTGACGGAGCACTCGTGATTCGGTGTCGTTCATGTCCGATTCGATTCGCACATTTGTGGCCGTCAAAGTGGCCGTGCTGCCGGAGTTGCTCGCGGTCTTGACGTCGCTCGCGGCGATGCGTTGGCCGGTGGTCGCTGTTCCGCCGGACAAACTGCATGTGACCTTGAAGTTTCTTGGTGAGACGCCGTTTGAGATGTGTGACACCATTCAACGTCAAATCGCGCAAGCGGTGTCCGGCCAGCCGCCAATTCCGTTGCGAGTGGAATCCTTGGGAGCATTTCCCACGACGGCTCGCCCCTCCGTAGTTTGGGCGGGACTGGCTGACGCGGAACCGTTGGCTGCGATCGCGAAACGATTGGAGACGCTGCTGGAACCGCTCGGCTTTGCTCGGGAGTCACGGCCATTTCACCCGCACCTGACATTGGCTCGCATCAAAGGACGCCCGCCGCGAGAGCTATTTGATTTGCTGCGGCATCATGCCGAGACTCGCTTCGGCACTTTCGAGGTTCGATCCGTTGAGTTCATACGGTCGGATCGTCAGCGCGATGGGGCGCACTACTCGACGCTGGCCTCGTGCGCGTTGGGTTGACGCGGCCAACCGATCGCAAACAACGTGGAGGACGCTTTTAACGTGCTCGTCACATCGACGGGATTTGGCTAGACAATCCGCCGGCGGCTGGAACGTAACATTGATTGACGTAGTCCATCACCATGCGGTCGGAATTGAATCGCCAGCCGAGCGTGCGGACCGAGCGTTTGACTCGCTTGATCCAGCGTTGCGGCAGGTCGTCCGCGTCCCGTTCGTAGTACATCGGCAGGACTTCGTTGCGCAGCGTGTCGATCAAACTCTTCCAATCGCGGTCGTCTTGAATGGCGTCGTTGACATGCGTGCGACCGGTGCCAATCGCGAAGCCGTTGGTGCCGTCGTAGGCTTCAGCCCACCAGCCGTCCAGGACCGACAGGTTCAGTACGCCGTTGAGCAACACCTTCTGGCCGCTAGTTCCCGATGCTTCGTGCGGGCGGCGTGGGTTGTTGAGCCACACATCTACTCCTTGCACGAGATGCCGCGCAAGATTGATGTCGTAGTCTTCGAGAAACACGATCCGCCCCTTCAGCTTGGACTGCTGAGTGGCTTGCCAGACTCGTTGCAAAATCGCCTTGCCGTTGCCGTCCGCCGGGTGCGATTTACCCGCGAAGATGAATTGGACCGGCCGCTGCGCATCGCTGACCAACTCGGCGAGGATGTCGAACTCGCGGAGGATCAAATCCGTCCGCTTGTACGGCGCGAACCGGCGAGCAAAACCAATCAGCAATGCTCGCGGATCGAGAGTGTTGGCGATCTCAGCGACCTTTTCTTCGCTCGCGTCGTTCCGGCGGGCTTGAGTTTCGAGTCGCCGACGGGTGAAGCCGATCAACTGATTCTTCAGCGACTGGTGCGTCTCCCATAACTCGCCGGCAGTCGCTTGCTCAAAGGCGGACCAGACGTCGGGTTCGCCGGTACGTGTGTGCCAGTTGACCGGCAGGACGCGGTCGTACAGGACGCGCATCTGCGGCGCGAGCCACGTTGGAACATGCACGCCGTTGGTGATGTGCCCGATGGGGATTTCTTCTTCGCTCTGCCACGGCCAGAGGCTGGCCCACATGCGGCGACTGACGACCCCGTGCAGCGACGACACCGCATTCGCTTTCCGACTGAGCTTGAATGCCAGCACGGTCATGCAGAACGCTTCATGATGGTTCTGCGGGTTGACTCGCCCCAGCCCCATCAACGCGTCATGGCTCAGTCCCAACTGGTCGGCGAGCGGACCAACGTGTTCCTCGACCAAGCCGGCATCGAAACGATCGTGGCCGGCATCGACCGGCGTATGCGTGGTGAAGCAACAGCTCGCCGCCGTTTCGCGAATCGCCGCGTCAAAGGACAGCCCGTCTTCTTGAATCCGAGTCCGAATGATCTCCAACGGCGCGAACGCGGAGTGTCCTTCATTCATGTGGATCACGCTGGGCTGGATGCCCAACGCCGAGAGCGCCCGCGCGCCGCCGATACCCAGCATGACTTCCTGCCGAATGCGGATGCGGATGTCGCCGCCGTAGAGCCGAGCCGTCAGGCGGCGATCCTCCTCTGAGTTGTTCGGAATGTTCGTGTCGAGCAGATACAACGGAATGCGGCCGACATCACAACGCCACACGCGCGCGAAAATCGACCCAGACCGCGTCTGCACCGAGATCACCACCGGCTGGCCATCCTTGCCGAGCGCCGGGCGCAGCGGCAGCTTGTCCGGGTTGATCGTCTTGTAGCTTTCCTGTTGCCATCCGTCCGCATCGAGATGCTGCGAGAAGTATCCCTCGCCATACAACAGACCGACTCCGACCAGCGGGATGCCCAGGTCCGAGGCACTCTTCAAATGATCGCCAGCGAGAATACCCAAACCGCCGGAGTAAATCGGCATCGACTCGTGCAGCCCGAACTCGGCCGAGAAGTACGCGACCGGGCGGTGATTGAGAATGCCGGCTCGCGTCGCTCCCCAGGTATCTTGGGCGACCATGTACTCTTGCCAGCGGCGGTAGGCGTAGTTGATCCGCGAGTGCAAGCCGAGCTCGCGTGCCTGCTGCTCTAACTTGTCGGGCGAGTATTCCTGCAATAGCGTGATCGGGTTGTGAGCGTTCCCAGACCAGAGCGGTTGGTTGATTGCACGGAACGATTCGTTGAGTCCTGCTTGCCAGCTCCACCACAAATTACTGGTCAGTTCCGTCAACTTCTGATGCAACGACTTCGCTTCGGCCATCTCACCGTCCTTGTCAGTAGAGCACACTCCTAGCCCCGATTGGGCGGGCGGAGTATAGCCACCGCCCAAGCAAGGTCGAGGGGTTCCAACATCCACAGTGGACAGCCGAGGATGGCACCATCGAGTCTATTTCTCCGACGATTCCACTCGCCTGTTTCAGGCTTCACCAACTTGCCTCGCCGATCCGCGAAGAATCCAATTCCTCACCGACCGTTTATTACAGATCACTGAGGTCTCCATGTTGAATACTCTGCGCCGCCACCCATCTTGGTCATTGTCCGCTATCACTCTCCTCTTGGCATTGCCGACGATGGCCGACGAACCGCCGGTGAAATGGCGGGCCTCTCAACAAACTGCCGTCGCCGAAGTCACTCGTCTCGAGCCGCAGCTCAAAGCGGTCAACAAGGCGATCTGGGAGTTCGCGGAAGTCGGCCTGGAAGAGCGCCGCTCGTCCGCCCTATTGGTCGAGAAGCTGAAGGCGTCCGGTTTCGCGGTACAGACCGGTGTTGCGAACATGCCGACATCCTTCGTCGCGAGCTACGGTTCCGGCAAACCGATCATCGGCATTCTCGCCGAATACGACGCGCTGCCGAACCTCTCGCAACAAGTTGCCGCGGATCGAGTAGCTGTCACGGACGGAGCGCCCGGCCACGGTTGCGGACATAGCGGCTTGGGGACCGCCGCACTTGGAGCGGCGCTGGCCGTCAAAGCCGCGATGGAAAAGCACAAGCTTCCCGGAACCATCCGCCTCTATGGTACGCCCGCCGAAGAGACGCTGATCGGCAAGGTCTACATGCAGCTCGACGGGCAATTCAAAGATCTGGATGCCTGCCTGCACTGGCATCCGGCGTCGGCCAACAACGTCTGGGTGATGAGCAGCAAAGCTGCCGTCAGCGTGAAGTTCTCCTTTGCCGGCACCGCGGCCCATGCGTCGGGTAGCCCGTCGAGCGGACGCAGCGCGCTCGATGCCGTCGAACTCATGAACGTCGGCGTGAACTTCATGCGCGAGCACATCAAGGAAGATGCGCGCATTCATTACGTCATCACTGACGGCGGCGGCGCTCCCAACGTCGTCCCCGCCAAAGCCGAGAGTTGGTACTACGTCCGAGCCAACTCCCATGAAGACGTCGAGAAATACTATGCGTGGGTCCGCGACATCGCAGAAGGTGCCGCCAAGATGACTCGCACGAAGGTCAAAATTCAGATTGATACCGACTGCCACGAGATCATCGGCAACCGCCCTCTGGCCGAGATGCTGCACCGCAACTTGACCGCGGTCGGCGCTCCGAAATTCTCGGACGAGGAAAAGATGTTCGCACGCAAGGTGCAGCAGTCGCTGATCGACGAGTTCGGCTCGAAGTTCCCGCTGGCGATCGACGAATCGATTCAGCCGCTGAGCTTCGCCGACGAACCGAACAAAGGCTCGACCGACGTCGGCGACATCAGTTGGCACGTCCCCACCTGCGGCCTGCGAGTCGCCTGCTTCGCCGCCGACTCCCCCGGCCACAGTTGGCAAAACGTCGCCTGCATCGGCTCGACGATTGGCGAAAAAGGCACGATCACAGCGGCTAAAGTCCTGGCCGCCACGGCTCTTGATCTATTGGAAAAAACGGACGTCCTGGCCGCCACTCGCGAAGACTTCGCCAAGCGGATGGAATCGAGAAAGTACACGTCGCTCATTCCCAAGGGGCAGAAGGCACCTCAAAAAATCCGTTGATGGGAGCCGGCACCGCTGCAATTTGGATTCGGCTATCACGATCATTCACAGAACAGATGAACTATAAATGAGTAAAGTCCCTCTGCCGATGGCTCAATCGATTCAACTGCCGAGTCGCCTCGCCACTGAGTACAGGCATGGCCTCCGCGGCACGGAGGCAATGCCTTCGGGCAAATAACTTAGGGACATTGATTTCCGGTCTGGGCTTGCTCTGGCGTTCCATCTTGGGTGATCGTGCAAGTCCACTCTGCATGAACATTAGCCTTATACGGTCCGTTATCGGCCACTGGTCTCGAAAAATTTGTCGTACTATTTCCAATGCTCGGAAGCATTTGCTGGGGATTTCCATCATTGCCCCACGCCCCGCTCACTTTCCGCAGGAGTTGAGCCAGAGGGAATCCGGACTTTGCCGTACAACTCCCGTTTGCGACCACTGGTGCGAACACGCTAGCAGTGACGGTGATTTGCCTCATCGTGCCCATCGTTTGGCAACTGACTTGAGCATTTTGAATGGCCCTCGCACCAACACCGCAGTCTTCGCGACTATTCATTGTTCTGTCCTCTCTTTGGCGTTTAAAAACATCACAGCCACATCACGCGACGCGACTGATTTTCCCAATCCTATGATACCAACCGATCCCTCTGCCGAAGCCAGCTGATTCAGACTCTTTTCATCCAAGTCAGGTTGCCAGACCTTTTCTCCGTCGATAAGCACCTGAATTCCAGCCTTATCAATCCACAATTCCAACGAGATAACATCGCTCGCTGGGATTAGAATCTCGATACGTGCCAACCCTTTCACATTGTTGACCCATGGGACGTTCAGAAGGAACTCGCTCGTCTTCAAATGTTGTAGATTTAACGTGAGCGGGTGCTCGTTGCTGACACGCTCGAGACGTACAGCAAAACACTCGTGTTGTTTCTTTGGAAGAGCCGCGATGTCCTCACTGACACCCCAGACAAATCCAACGCTACCCACCCAGTCTTCAATGACGAACGATCCTTTCAGCCGCATTGGAGCCTGACCGACGTATCGAGTGGCAAGAACCCAAACATTGCCAGCGCACCTTACATTAAGCAGTTTTTTCGATTCATTTTGATCAATCAGATCGGTTTGCGTTCCCTTCAAAAAAGCTACCGTGTCCAACGGTTCCGCCAGCATCTCGCGCCAAACTGGATGCTGGGGAGATTGCTGCACGCGATGCGAACGATTCTGACTGCCAAACCCGAAGTAGCCGATCCCCGCGATAAGCAGGCAGATGACAGCAATCAGTGCGATTCTTGCAAACCTCAGAAGTGCCTGGGGCTCGATACGCGATTTGTACAGCTCGTTGGCCAGATCTAGCCCCGTCGAGAAACGGCTACTCGACTCTTTCGCCAAACATCGCAGACAAATTCGTTCCAGCGCGGGTGAAATGGTGTCATCAATCGACCGCAGCGGCCGCACCTCGCGATGGATGATTTGGTCGAGCAGATCGCTCGAAGTTTTGAATTGGAAGGGAAGGCGGCCTGTCAACAACTGAAAGAGAATCACACCCAAGCTATACAGGTCGGAGCGGCCATCGACCAAATGGCCTTCTCCACGCGCTTGTTCGGGGGACATGTACGATACGGTTCCGACCACTCCTTTTTCGGCTGTCAATTGCTCCTCTTCGGAAATCGCTAGGCCGAAGTCGGTGATGGCCGGTGTGCCATCTGGCCTCATCAAGATGTTGGATGGCTTGATGTCTCGATGCACGAGTCCCGCTCGATGGGCTTGATGGAGGCTGCGTGCGAGTTGTGCCACGATGCGAACGGCTTCCTCACGCGGCAATTGCTCCGTCTTCATTCGCTGTGCCAGAGTGTGGCCGTCCACGAATTCCGAGACGATAAAAGTGCCGGCCCCCACATGTCCGATGTCATAAACGGGGACGATCCCGTCGTCTTTGAGTGAAGCCGCTCGTCGGGCCTCATCGCGAAACTGCGACGTCAAATCAAAACGCCCCAGAATTTCTTTGCGCGGAAGCTTGATCGCCACCAACCGGTTGAGCTCCGGATCAAAAGCCTTCCAGACTTCACCGAATGCTCCGCGTCCGAGGAATGCATCCAGGCGATAGCGTCCTACAAAATCGCCCCTTCCCCAATTCGCCCACTCTGAGATATGCGCGGAGGTGGGCGGGACCGCGTCGATCGTGGAATCCTATCGACAGGTCGTTCGAGCCATGCGGAGGCTTTAACGTGAGGGCCTCGAAGGCCCAATGGATTTCCTGCTGGAAGTCGGGAAATCGAGCCAGGTACTCCTCGGCACTCGGCTCTCGGCCGTGTTGCCGATGAAAACTGAGTTCGGCATCGAGCAATTCCAAAAACAAAGCCGATCGATCCGCAGCAGAGACTTTGCTCAACCACGTTTCAATCGACGAGCCACCTTCCGTTTGAAGTTGCGACTCGAATGCCGCCCGTAGATTCTTGACCGCCGAGATCCTGTCGCCGGTCAAATTGGGAAGATGAGTTGAATTCAGCGGCACAGCACGTCTCCCCAGAACCGAGGGCTGACGACGAGAAGAAAGCACAATCTGTCAAAGCGGCGAGTTTCTTAATGGTTTGCGAACGCTCGTCACGTAAAGCGGCGATGAACTTGATCGCGGCGAAACAAGGTGCTGTTGACGATTCAAACCCGCAAACATTTCCTCTGAAAATCGTGCTTCGGCATGTTCACCGTGATCGTCAAAGTGACGCCTTCGCCAATGTCTCGATGTGGCCGCTGAATGAAAATAGATCTCGTGTACCATGACTCGTTGGCCCTTTCCCCTTAGTCTGTCCTAATCATGTCGCTTGAATCACGAACTCGACAACCAAAGATTCCCACAAGCATCGTGCTCTTCACGGGTGCCTATTTGTTGCCGGCGATCGCTGCTGCCGTCTGGACGCAAAATGGGGAGTTTGTGTTTTATTGTGCTGTCATGCTGATTCAGGCGGTGCTGGTAGTCGTGA
>SXKJ01000226.1 GCA_005778115.1 Planctomyces sp.
CTCTGCACATAAGGATTCCGCGTCGCGATGACGGCGAACCTTTTGAAGAGGAACGACGACAAATCGCGGAACGAAGAGCCATGCGGACCCGTGCGAGGGCGTGCGTAGACCACGTCGACCGAGGACATCACCGCCTCGCGCAAGAGCGTCTCCAGTTGTTCGGGAGGATGCTGCAGGTCTTCATCCAGCGTCGCCACCCAATCTCCCGACGAATGCAAAATGCCGGCGATCGTGGCGGGATGTTGTCCAAAATTCCGCGACAGGGCGATAACACGGAGCCACGGAAAAAGTTCTCGCAATTCCTCGAGAACCTCGGAACTGGAATCCGTCGACCCGTCATCGACAAAGATCATTTCCGCCAACGCCAGCGGTGATGCCTCCCGCTCCCAAACTTCGCGAACCGTCGCCAATCGCGCAGCGAGCGTCCGCAGATACGCGGCTCCTCGATAAACCGGTACGACGGTCGAGAGCGTCAGTTGCCGAAGCGGTGCGTCCTCCAAAGTCGACTGGTTTTGGTACGACCACAGGCTGTGCTCAGCAGCATCCGGCGGATGATCCTGAGCCGTGTCGCTTTTGCAGACCAACGCTCCACTTCGCAGTTCATCATGGTCACGACGGCTGGTTTCCACAGGCAGCCCCCCGAATGATCAAGGTCACATCACGGCCTCCTGGCCAGAAGCCTGATCGAGGACCGAGCACGTTAGAACATTCTTAAAAGCACTTCCCGTGCCAGCCCGTTGTCCGTGGGGCACTCGATTTGCATCCTCGCGAAGCGGACCAAAGCGTCGAGGTCATGGAGTCGCTGGCAATCACCGGATTGCACGCTAATTCCCCTGAACGGAGCTGTTTAAATTCGGAAGCGTTTCGATAACTCAGCGACAACATCAACGCCACTGCATCGCCGAAGTCTTTCGTTCTGACCGGTCCAGAAACTTTCCGTCACGGAATCGATCTATGATGCTTGCCGATCACGCACCTTCGACGGCTCCGCCATCGCTGACCAGACTTTTTTGCGTCTGGTTGGGAATCATTTTTTTTCTGAAATGGCCGTCGCTCACGGAACCGCCTGTTTGGGATGCGGCCTTTGGACTCTTCCCCGCGGCCTCAGAATTGGCGAACAACGGATTCAATGTTCTGAGTTTGTTGCAGCAACCGACCTACCATAATGGGGGACCGAATTGTCATGCAGAATCGATCGTGACCTGGCTCACTGCGGCCGTTTTGTGTGTGGGGGGCCAAGGTCCAAAGGCGTTCGCTATTTTGCATGTCTTGCACTTTGCCACCGCGGCTTGGACGTTGGCTGTTCTGCATCGTCTGACGGCCAACTCATTGGGCCGCTGGTTGGCTTGGATGCTTTGTGGAGACTTGCTGTTGTGCCCCTTGTTTCGCGTTCAAGTCGGTGCCATGTACTTCGAGATTCCTCTGGCCGCTTGCACGGTCAGTGCCGTGGCGGCTTACGCGGATGGCAAACTTGGACGAGCGCTGATTTGGTCCACGCTCGCGGTGATGGTCAAGCAGACTGGATTGACCGTAGCCGGTGCTCTGGCCGTGGCAGCTTTAGTCCGACGAGGCTCGGCGACGAAACGACTCGGACTGGCACTGAGTTTTGCCGGTCTCGGTTTAGCGGTGGCGTTGGGGCCGATGGTCTGTACCCCACTCCTGGGAGCGGCCAGAGACCCCTCGCCACCTGGCAGTTGGTGGGAGTTCATGCGTGGCAATCACGTTCCCTACTTGGCCTGCATTCCCGATTTTACAGTCGGTTGTTTTCTGTTTGTTACCGTTGGGCTGATTCGGTTTCGCGAGACTTGGCAATCGTTGGCCGGTGAATCCTCGTCAGACGCGCTCGAGTCGGTCGTCCCGTGCGCAGACGAGACTCTTCCCCTCGGAACTGACGGATCGAACGTCAGCGAGAACAACCCACGACGCAGCCCACCGTCCAATGCTGTGGGTGTGGCGTTTCTGTTGACGGTGATGTTCGGACTCTTCTTCTTCGTGGCACCGTACTTTGCCCATTTGGACTTCTTTTGTTTGCCACGGTACTTAGTGCCGATCCTGCCGTGCGTGTTCTTGGGAGGCGCGTATTGGATCGCGAGGCTGACCTCCTCGCGGCTAGCGGCGATCGTCCTGGCAGTGGCCGCGATGTTGTTCGTCGGCAACCGAAATGGTGCGTGGTATCCCGCCGATGACAGCAATAACGTCGCCGTGCATGAACGCAGCGAAAACTATCGTGGGATCGTCGCGGCGCAACAGGAGTTGGTGCGAGTCGCGTCCAATCTTCCTGACGATGCTGTGATCTATTACGGACTCCCGGAACATTACTTCTTGAAGTATCCGTGGATGGGTTATGCAACTCGCCGGCATCCGGGAGGGCGCTGCGTCTTCCTGCCACAGGAACGCCCCAAGTCGGCCAAGTCGGAAGACCAGCCCGAGCATTTCTATGTCATTCTGGACGCTCCGTTTCTCGGAGATGAATCGTTGCGGGCGATCCTTCGCAACGCGATCAAAGATCCCTCGCGCCAGGTTCTCCAACGGCGAAAAATCAAACGCGGCCCGTTTGACGTGAGTCTGATCGAAGTGAAACCGAAGTCGCCGAGTTCCGTGGAATCGGGAGGCTCTCAACAACATGACTGATCTGATTACTCCACGTACAGAAACTCGTTGCTGTTGAATAACACTCGCACCAAACTTGGCAATCCATTCTGCGCCGCAAACGGGCGGAGTTCGGTGGCTTCCGCGGCGGATGGCTTCCGCCCCAGAACTTGTTCCACGAGTTGTGCGATGTCTTGATCAATCGCGTCGCGTCCCAAGTTGTCCGCCAATCGCTCGGACATCCGCAGCATGAACACCGATGGAGCAGTCGTTTTGCGACCGTTCTTTGACGACTTTTTGGAAGAAAATGGCCTAACACGTCCGATCCTACTACGTTGAATTGAATTGGGGCAGGCTCCATCTCCTCGTCCGCCGTTCTGTGCTTTTCGCCCCGCTTCGTTTAGAAGATTCCTGCGCATTCCTTGTCTCTCATGGTCGGAGGTCAGCATGGTGGCTCGCAGCGTTCGTCGCGTGTTGGTGGCTGGATTATTGATGGTGGTGGCGGCTCCGCTGATGGCGGCGGAGAAGTTGAATGTGCTGTTTGTGGTGTCGGACGATTTGTGTCCTCGGCTGGGTTGTTACGGCGATCCATTGGTGAAGTCGCCGAACATTGATCGGCTGGCGGCGCGGGGCGTGCGGTTCGAGCGGGCTTACTGTCAGTTTCCGCTGTGCAATCCGTCGCGAGCGTCGTTCCTCACTGGGCTGCGGCCGGACTCGACCGGCGTCTACGAGAACTCGACGCAGTTTCGCAAGAACGTGCCCGACCACGTCACGCTGGGGCAGACGTTTCAGAAGGGGGGCTACTTCGTGGCTCGCGTCGGCAAGCTGTATCACTACGGCGTGCCGGCTCAGATCGGGACCGACGGGCTGGACGATCCGCCTTCATGGCAAGAGCGGATCAACCCGCGCGGCCGCGACAAAGACGACGAAGAGAAGATCTTCACGCTCAACCCCAAGGGCGAGGGGCCGGCGCGGTTCGGCGGGACGCTCAGTTGGCTGGCGGCCGACGGCGAAGACGCCGAACAAACCGACGGTCTTTCGGCGGCCGCCACCATCAAGTTGATGGAGACGCATCGCGAGAAGCCGTTCTTCATCGCCTGCGGATTCTTCCGGCCGCACACGCCGTATGTCTCGCCGAAGAAATGGTTCGACTTGTACCCGCTCGACAAGATCAAGCTGCCGGTGCTGGCCGCCAACTACAAAGAGGGGGTGCCAGAGCCGGCCTTCCTGTCGCACAAGCCAGAGCAGTCGAACATGACCGACGAACTCCGCAAGCAAGCGATCCAGGCGTATCACGCCTCCACCAGCTTCATGGACGCGCAAGTCGGCCAGTTGCTCGATGGGCTGGATCGGCTGAAGCTGGCGGACAGGACGATCGTCGTGTTCTTCAGCGATCACGGCTATCACCTCTACGAGCACGGTCTATGGCAGAAGATGTCGCTGTTCGAGAACTCCGCACGCGTGCCACTATTAATCTCCGTCCCCGGTAGCAAGCACACGGGGCAGAGCTGCCGAAGACCGGTTGAGTTGATTGATCTGCATCCAACACTCGCCGACTTGTGTGGCCTGCCCGCGCCGAGCAATCTCGATGGGAAGAGTCTCAAGCTGTTGCTCGACAACCCGAAGGCGGACTGGGACAAGCCGGCGCTGACGCAGGTGACTCGCGGCACACCGACGATGACGAATGCTCCGACCGTCAAGCCGACGATTGTTGGACGCTCAATGCGCACCGAACGCTATCGCTTCACCGAATGGAACGGCGGCGAGAAGGGGACGGAACTTTACGACCACAACTCCGATCCGGGCGAGTTGAAGAATCTCGCGAATGATGCGGCTCAAGCAGCAACGGTGGCTGCGCTGCGGAAGGAATTGCGTTTGCGCTACAAGTTAAAGGATTGATTGCGAAGAACCATGTCGTATAGGTCGCGACTTTGATTGGTGTTTGCGTGCTTGGCCTGAAAGGCCGAAACGCGACGCTCAATTCTTCGTGACAGCCTCATCCAAATTCAACAACGCGCGAGCAACCAGCGACCAAGCGGCCCGTTCGCGGGCGTCTCCCTCGTCTGGCCCGGCGAGCGTCGCGGCATCGAGTTCTTTGGCGGCGAGTCGTTCGCGTTGAGTCTTCAAGAAACGACTCAGCATCGCAACCTCGTCATCGGTCGGCAGTCGTGTGAGGCAGCGGCGAAAGAGTTCGGCGAGTCTGGCTTCATCGCTGCCGTTGTTCATCGCGAACTGGCGACCGAGGGCTTGCGAGGCTTCGGTGAAGATGACGTCGTTGAGCAGCGTCAGCGCTTGCAGCGGCGTGTTCGAGACTTCGCGGCGGACGACGCACGCTTCGCCGCTGGGGGCGTCAAAGGTTGTGAACATCGCGAACGGCGCGGTTCGCTTCGTGAACGTGTAGAGACTGCGGCGATGCCGATCGAGGCCCTCGCTGACCTTCCAGGCGAGTTGCCCATAGGTGCCTTCGGTGGTGATGTTCGCCGGTTGTGGCGGAAAGACGCTCGGCCCGCCGAGCTTGCGGCCGAGCAGTCCGCTGACGCTGAGTAGTGAGTCGCGCACCGATTCGGCTTCGACGCGGAAACGGGGACCACGAGCGAGCAGTTCGTTGCTCGCGTCTCGTTTCAGCAACTCCGGAGTGACGCGGCTTGACTGCTGATACGTTGCGCTTGTGACGATCAGGCAGTGCAGACGTTTGATGGATTTGAGATTTGGAATTTGAGATTTCAAATCGCCGACAAACTCTATCGCCAGCCAATCGAGCAACTCCGGATGCGTGGGCAGCGCGCCTTGGAAGCCGAAGTCTTCTTGAGTGCGCACGATTCCACGTCCGAAAAACGCGGCCCAATGGCGGTTGACGGCGACTCGCGCAGTCAACGGGTTGTCCGGGTTGACCAACCACTGCGCGAGCAAAACTCGGCTAGGGGATTTGTCTTTTGGCAATGCGGGCAGGAACGAGGGGATGCTCGGTTCGACACGCTCTTTGGGTTGCAGGAATTCGCCGCGATGATGGCGGTGCGTCGGGCGTGGGTTGCTGTCGGGACGCTCCTGCATGACGAGCGACGTCGGCAGCGTTGGTCGTTGAGCGCGCAGAGCCTCGATCGCCTGACGTTCGCTCGCCAGTTCCGGAGCGCTTGCGAGGAAGTTGCTCAGGATTGTGTTCGGCTTAGTAGCGTTCTGCCGCTTTTCGGATTCCTTGCTTAGGGGTTGGTTCAAAAAGATCGTGAAGTCGCGTTCAAGCTCCGACGAGATCATTGGCAGTTCGACCGCTCGCGGGTCGCTCGTCACGGAGATGCGGAACCTGCCAAGGCCAGCGGCGTAGTACCGTTCAAACAGCATTCGCAATCGGAGCGCCCCAGCGTTTTTGAGCGGCTCCGCGAGTTGAAAGACGGCAATATGTGGTTTGCCTTGTCCGCCGTTGATTGACCAGCCAGTTTGTTTGTTATCGTCAAGCGCGGCCATCGCATTGCTGTTGCCGCTCGCGAAGGACTGTGTCGCGCGAGCGAACCGACGAGTCGTCGCCGTTTTCGGATCGTCGCCGAGGGACAGTTCAATGTCGCTCAGAAAGAAATCGCCATGCGGGCCTTCGTAGTAGACTCGGCCGGGGCCGTGCTTCGGCAGACGATCGTCCGGCAGAGCTTCAATGCGGACGGCGACGATCTCCTTCAAGTCCGACTTCAACGTCAGCTCGTACAAGTCGCTCTTCGACATGTCGCCGCTTGCAATGACGATGCCGCCGTCTGCGACGGTCAACAGCGGCAAGTTACTGGTCGCGGAGACAATCTGCGGCGACTCCCAACGGATCAGCGACTTAAGCATCTCGTCCAGCCACGCCCAGTATTTCAGGTCGAATTGCCGCTTCCGACGCTCCATTTCCGAGCCTTCCAATTTGGTCCGTTGTCCGAGGCTGACGCGGAACTTGCCCAGCGTGTGTTTCATCCCATGCTGCTGTTCGAGCCGGATCGTCCACCGCGCAGTCTTGTCTGCGAAGCCCGCCGGCTGTGCGAGCACGAAGGTCGCGGTACGGTTCACGTTCCAATTGCCGGGTCCATGAATGGCCCAGCCGCCGGACTTCGTGTTACCGTCGATCGCTTGGGCCACTGCAAACTGATCCTGCGAAAAGTCGGCCGAGGCGTTGGCGAATTTGAGTTGCTGAGCCTCACCCGGCACATCGCGAGTGACGATCGACGCGGTGATCTCGCTGAGCACGAAGTTTCCGTGCGGTGTGCGGCCGGGGCCTTTGCTGGGCAGTTTGTCGTCGGTCAATGCTTCCAGCCGAATCGCGGCGACGTCTTTGAGATCACTGTCGACTGTGATGTCATACTCGTCGGTTTCGGGGTTGGGGCCGCTCAACAAAACGCTGGCGTCGGATTGAATCTCCGCAGTCGCACCGTTGGCGGACGTCACGGCGAATGGCTTGATCGGCGTCCAGGTAAATTCATCCGGCAACGGGAATCGATTCGGCAGGTCGGCTTCGAGTTCCACGATGCGGCGGTCGATCTCGGCTTGCTTGGCGACGAGGTCGGGGACCGGGATGTCGAACTCTGGTTCGTCGGCGTTGTTGAGCAATCCGAAGAAGCGGTAGTAATCGGTGTGCGTGATCGGGTCGTACTTGTGCGTGTGGCACTGAGCACACCCAATCGTTAGCCCCAGCCAAACGGAACCGGTCGTGGCGACTCGGTCGGTCATCGCGTGGAAGCGGAACTCCAGCGGGTCGATGCCTCCCTCTTCATTGAGCATCGTGTTGCGATGAAAGCCGGTCGCGATCCGTTGCTCGGTGGTCGCACTCGGCCGCATGTCGCCGGCGAGTTGGTCGATCGTGAATTGATCGAACGGTAGATCGGCATTGATCGCGTTGATGACCCAGTCGCGATACGGCCAGACGTTCCGAGTGCGATCCTTTTCGTAGCCGTTCGTGTCGGCATAGCGGGCCAGATCGAGCCAGCGCCGTGCCCAGCGTTCTCCATAGGCGGGCGACGCGAGCAAGCGATCAACCAGTCGCTCGTAAGCCTCGGCTGAGGAATCGCTGATGAACTCATCGGTCTCGGCCGGAGTGGGAGGCACGCCAATCAAGTCGAGAAACACGCGGCGAAGGAGTGAGTGTCGATCGGCTTGTGGAGACGGCTTCAGTCCCTCCGCTTCCAATCGCGCGAGCACGAATTGGTCGATGCTGTTTCGCGGCCAGTTGGTATCTCTCACCCTTGGCAATGCGGGACGTTTCGGTGCGACGAATGACCAATGCGGACGATACTCCGCGCCGCTGGCGATCCAGCGTTTGAGGATGTCTCGCTGCTCGACGGTCAGTTCAAACTTGGTCGAAGCGGGGGGCATCTTCTCTTCGGAACCGTCCGGCAGATTGATGCGGCGAAGCAACTCGCTGGTTTCCGGTTTGCCGGGAACGATGGCTGACTTGCCGCTGTCGGCAGGTTTGATCGCCGCATCTCGGACATCGAGTCGCAGTCCGCTTTGACGTTGCCCCTCATCCGGGCCATGACACTTGAAGCAATACCGCGACAGGATCGGCCGCACGTCTCGCTCAAACGACGGCGCGTCTGCGGCGAGAGCCGATGAAGTCCAGAGGCACAATCCCATCAATGCTAGTTGGCAGGTTCGATTCATCACGATCAACCATTTCTCTTCAACAGATTCGTAACTTTTGGAGTTTCATCCGTGCCTCGGCTTTGCTCCGCCGCGGCGGAGCAAGGCCGGGGCACGGTTGGTGACAGGCCAGCCACAGACTGACTCATGCGGTCTCGATCGCAGCGACGTCTTGTAGGCTGAGTTCTTGGATCGCTTGCTCGCGGATTTTGAATTTTTGAATTTTGCCGGTGACGGTCGTCGGGAAACTCTCGACGAATTTGATGTACCTCGGACATTTGAAGTGGGCGAGATTCGCGCGGCAGAAGTCGCGGATCTCGGTGTCGGTCGCGGACAAGCCGGGACGCAGGCGAATCCAAGCGAGGATCTCTTCACCGAATTTGCGATCCGGGACGCCGACGACTTGCACGTCTTGCACGCTGGGATGCTGATAGAGCAACTCTTCGATTTCGCGCGGGGCGATGTTTTCACCGCCGCGGATGATGAGATCTTTGAAGCGGCCGGTGATGCGGAAGTAGCCGTCGGGTTGGCGTAAGGCCATGTCGCCGGAGTGCAGCCAGTCGTCCGCATCAATCGCCTGAGCCGTCCGCTCCGGCAGGTTGTAGTAGCCGAGCATGACATTGTGTCCGCGGCAACAAAGCTCGCCCGACTGATCATCGGGCAGCGATTGGCCGGTTTGCGGATCAACGATCCGCGCCTCGATGCCGGGTAGGACTCGTCCGACAGTGCCGACTCGCTTCTCGATCGGGTCGTCAGTACGCGTCATCGTGATCAGCGGCGAGGCTTCGGTCAGACCGTAGGCAATCGTGATCTCTCTCACGCCCATGTCTTGCGTGACACGCTTCATCAGTTCGATCGGACACGGACTCCCCGCCATGATTCCCGTTCGTAGCGACGAGAGATTCCGCTGAGCGAAGGTACCGTGTTCGAGTTGTGCGATGAACATGGTCGGGACGCCATAGACCGTCGTGCAGCGTTCGGCTTCCAGAGCCTCGAGCGTGGCGTCGGCTTGGAAGCTCTCGGCGGGAAAGACCATTGTCGCACCGAACACCGCCGCACAGGTTGTTCCCAGCACACAGCCGAAGCAGTGATACAGCGGCACGGGAATGCAAATACGGTCGGTCTCGTTCAACCGCAGACACTCACCGCAATAGAACGCATTGAGCAGCAGGTTGCGGTGAGTCAGCAAAGCCCCCTTGGGAAACCCGGTCGTGCCAGAGGTGTATTGCAGGTTGATCGGATCGCTTGGCTTCAATCCCGCTTCGATCTCGGTCAGGCGCGCGACGGGCACCTCGTCGCCACGCGCGAGCAACTCGTCCCAGCCGAGCACTCCGGGATGCTCGTCCCCACGCATGCGGACGACCCATTGCAGTCGAGGAAACTTGGGAGAGTGCAACTTGCCGGGTGTGGAGGACTTCAATTCGGGACAGACTTCATCGAGCATCGCGAAGAACTGCGACGCTTTGAATTGCTCGATTAGTGCGATGCCACGCAGGTCTGCCTGGCCGAGCACGTATTCCAGTTCGGCCGGACGGTACGCGGGATTGATCGTGACCAGCACGACGCCGACCCGCGCGGTGGCGAATTGGAGAATCACCCACTCTGGCCAGTTGGTGGACCAGACACCGAAGTGATCGCCCGGTTGCAATCCGATCGCCAGCAGTCCTCGTGCGGCGCGATCGACTGCTTGATCGAACTCGGACCAGGTCAATCGGACTCCGGCTTGCGGAAAGATCAACGCTTCTCGCGAGCCAAACCGCTGAGCGGTGCGACGCAACACCGGCCCGAACGTCAGCTCATCGACCCACGGAGCGATGGTGGTCATGTTCCGGTCTCCACGAGGAAGGGATTCAGCGAGGCAGGATAAGGCGAGCTGCAAAAAATAGTAGACCGCACACTCCATGTGCGGAACTGTCGGCTCCCAGAGTGTGCCGGCTACTATTGATGCCGCAAACATCCCAGGAGAATCACCATGAACGACGTCGTTCTTCTTTCCGCCTGCCGCACACCGTTCGGCAAGTTTCAGGGTACGTTGTCATCGCTCTCTGCGACCGATCTGGGGACGCATGTTGTGAACGCAGCGATCGAGACGGCTCGCGTCGAACGGGAAAGAATCGACGAGGTCATCCTGGGCAACGTGCTGGCCGCGGGGGTCGGTCAAGCACCCGCTCGGCAAGCGGCGTTGCGAGCGGGACTGCCGACGACGGTCGCGGCGTTGACGATCAATAAGGTCTGCGGTTCCGGCTTGAAGGCGATCACGCTGGCGGCTCAAGCGATTCGCGCCGGGGACGCGGACGTCATCGTGGCCGGCGGCATGGAGTCGATGAGTCGTGCTCCGTATTTGTTGGAACGCACGGGACCCCCGTTGGGTGAGCGAAAGCTGCTCGACGTTCTGTCGCAAGATGGTCTGTCGTGTCCATTCAGCGGACGCTCGATGGGACAAATTGCCGAAGCTCTCGCCAAGTCCGATGGGCTGACTCGTGAAGATCAAGATGGATACGCCGCAGAGAGTCACCGTCGCGCCGTCTCCGCGGATGCACAAGGTCTATTCGATCACGAAATCGTTCCCCTGACGGTCAAGCAACGCAAAGCGGAACTGATGGTGACTCGCGACGAAGGACCGCGAGCGGAATCGACCTGCGAACAACTCGCGCGGCTGAGTC
Organism: Planctomyces sp.; assembly: GCA_005778115.1. GTDB lineage: Bacteria > Planctomycetota > Planctomycetia > Planctomycetales > Planctomycetaceae > SXKJ01. The sequence goes on from SXKJ01000226.1 coordinate 10,848, forward strand.
CCGTCTTTGACGCGGCTGGTACGGTCACGGCCGGCAACGCCTCGATGATCAGCGACGGTGCGGCCGCGGTTGTGGTGGCGTCGCGCGTGTTTCAAGAGGCTCATGGCCTGACGCCAATCGGACGCATCGTGGCTTACGCCACAGCGGGGACGGAGCCGAACGATCTTTTCGTGGCTCCGGTTGCCGCCATTACGAAGGCGCTGCATCGTGCCGGCGTCGCGATCAACAACGTGGATCTATTTGAGATCAACGAAGCCTTTGCCGCTCAAATGCTGGCGTGCGTGCGACGACTACAACTGCCGCTGGAAAAAGTGAATGTCCACGGCGGAGCGATTTCGCTGGGGCATCCGTTGGGAGCCAGCGGTGCACGAGTCGTCACGACGTTGCTGCACGCACTGCGACAGCGTCATCAGAGATGGGGCGTTGCAGCGCTGTGCCTTGGTGGCGGAAACGCGGTCGCGGCGGTGTTCGAGCGCTTGTAGTGACTCGATTCATCGGGTCGAAATCTGACCCCATGAATTGGGTCACTACAAGCGCCGTGGAATCGTCGCGTTATTTTTTTGACGCTCGCAGGCACGCGTGAAACGCGCTGACCGCATCTTTTACGACTATGCCGTTGCGAAGTCCGTCTTTGCAGGCGGCCGAGCGGATACCGACGATGTCTGGGTCGAGCGAGTGGAGATCGTTGAGTTTGTCGCAGGCTAATCCGCCCGCCAGCGCGACGACTCGGCCTCCTTGATGCAGCGCGTCGGCGTGACGTTTGAGGTCCGCGCGGCTGATCCATTCCCACAGGCTACGTCCTTGTTTGGCCCATGTGTCGAACAGCACGCCGACGCAACCGCCGGACTTCGTGAGTGATTCCTCGAGAACAGCATCGACGATCGCGGTTGGGGAGGGAGCACCCGCTGCACGCCAATCGGCATACGCGACCGCAACCCAGTGGAATTTCGTTTTCGCGTTCGATTCGAACTGCTTGCGAATCACTTTCCAGCGATCGGGCCAATTCGCATCCTTGCCGACCTTGGCGGTGCCGACTTTCAGATAGGTGACTCCCGCCGGCACCTTGGGGATCTTCTTGAGGTTGTCCCACTCGGAGAGCTCACCCAAGGCGACGCTGATGGGGATGGTCTTCGATTTCTTGCGAACGGCGTCCACGATCTTGCTGATTTGAGCCGGCGGAACCATGCCGAGCGGGCCGTTCTTAGGCTCTTTGATGTCGAGGACGTCGCAACCACCAGCCAGTGCGGCTTCGGCTTCTTTCACGTCGCGAACACTCACCAGCAGCCAGGGAGTGTCGCCCGCCGCAACCGGGGCTTCCTTTGTCATTGATCTTCGCTTTCAAGAGTTGATTGACCGAGTAAATCGTAGGACTCGGACACATCATCCGCAATTCCGCTAACAAATGAGCAGTCAGATGGCTGCTTCCGAATTCCGGCTCATCCGCATAGAGTGGTGCCAGTGAGTCGTACCAACCGGACACGCCGTCCGATCGCGATTCCCCCTGTCCTTGCCCACCACTCCCTTTCCATTCGACGACATCACATGGCCGAAGATCCGAAGAAAAAATTCGCCGCCGATTCCTTCAAAAAAGGGACCGAGGCAATGGCGAAGCAGAACTGGGACTATGCCATCCAAATGACCGGCCAAGCGGTCAAGCTGGATCCCGGCAACTTGTTGTTTCGCCAGACTCTGCGTGGTTGCGAGCGACGCAAGTACCCCAAAGGGACCGGCGCGAAGATGGCCGGCATGAGGCTGATGGGAGTCAAAGGCTCGATCAAAAAGTCGCGCATGACCAAGAATTGGACGCAGCTTGACCAATCCGCCGAAGAGGGGTTGGAGCTGGTGCCGTGGGATGCTGAGCTCAATGCCGATTGCGGCGAAGCGGCCGCGAATCTCGGCTTCGTTGATGTCGCCGTGCAATGCTATCGCTGGGCGGTCGAGTCTGATCCCAACAACAAGGTTTTGCTCAAAGCCCTGGGATCGCTCCTCGAGCAAAAGGGTGAGTTCGTCGAAGCGATCAAGTACTGGGAACGAGTCTTCAAGCTTGACCCGCTCGACATGGAAGCGCGGTCGAAGATCACGCAGCTCAATGCCAGTTCGGTGATCCGTGACGGCGACTTCACGGAAGAGGATGGCACGAAGAAAGAACGCTCGCTCGAGGACATCCGCAAGGCCATCGGCAAGCAGACAGCAGCGGGTGGCGGGGCCGACGGGCCGGGGCAGTCCGAGGAAGCGGACCTGCAACGAGTCGTCCGCAAAGACCCGGACAACAAGAACGGGTATCTCAAGCTCGCCGACTATTACAAGCGCGGCGGTCGGCTGGAAGAAGCGGGCTCGATGTATCAAAAGGCGCTCGAACTTTCCGGCGGCGATCCGAACATCCGCGAACAAGTCGAAGACGTCGAACTCGACTTGATGCGGAAGAGCGTTGAGTTGGCAAAAGCCAACGCCGCGAAGAAGCCCGGCGACGAAGAGGCGGAAGCGATGGCCAAGGCCCAGGCTTCCGAGCTGATCAAACGCGAAGTCGAAACCTATCGCGTTCGCGTGGAGCGAAATCCCAACGACATGAAATTGAAGTTCACGCTGGGCGAGCGGTTCTACAAGCTCAAGATGTACTCGCAGGCGATTCCGATGTTCCAAGCGGCGGTGCAAGACAACCGGCTGGAAGGCTCGGCTCTGCTGCTGCTGGCGAAGTGCTTCATTAACGACAAGAAGGGAATCCTGGCTCGCAAGCAGTTGGAGAAGGCGGTCCCGAAGCTCAACGCCATCGAGCACAAGGATTCGTTCCTGGAGGCGCACTACTACCTTGGCCGCCTGTGCGAAGAGGCCAAGGATTACACCAAAGCCGAGGAGCACTATGGCGAAGTGCTAGCGGTCGATTACGAATACAAAGACGCGCTCAAACGGATGGAATCGCTACCCAAGACGTAATGGTAGCCGCCATGCAGTCATTCGATCGCAGTGAGCGGAATGGCGCTAGCCACCGGTGATTCGGAATCGACGGTTACCGTTGAATTACTGACGGCTAGCGCCGTTCCGCTCACAAAGCCAATATCTATTCCTGCTCGATCGCTTTCGGTTCGGGCAACTTCGGTTCCGGCAGCTTGAGTTCCGGCAGCTTGAGTTCCGGAAGATTGGGTGCGGGGGCGTTCTCAGTTGTTTCAATGAATACACGCAGTTCTCGCACGAAGACTTGTAGCGCCGTGTGCGCAGTGCCGAAGGTTGGCTCCTGCGACACGACTTGGAATTGTTCGTCAGTCTTCACGCGATCGAACTTCGCGAGCAGCTTTTCAAAGCGGACTAATCGTTCGGGCATGTCGAGCTTCTCTTCTTCCTCGGTGCCGACCAGCCACGCGACTTGTAAGTAGTCCTTCCAGCGCTCACCGGTCGGCCAGGTTTTGAGCTGCTGTGTCAGCAAGTCCGCCGATCGCGAGAGCCGGCCGCGAGCTTGGCCGATCGGCTCGCTGGCAAACTCGCGGAGACCGGCTTGCAATGAGCGGAAGCTCAACAGCTCGGAGACTGGGCGATAATCCGGGTTCGCGGCGACTTCATCGAATAACTCAACCACACTTCGTAAGCGAGCACGAGTGACAGGTTCGGTCGGCTCGTCTCCTTCTCCGACGAGTTTTGCGGTGGTCGCGAGCTGCAGTTGCCGCGACCAATCGTCTCCGTTGGGCGATCGAGCGAAATCGTCTTCGAGCGCATTCAGCGCTTGCAGTAGCAGCTCTCGCTGGCGACCGATCGGCAACATCGAAAAATCTTCGTTCGTCGTTCGAGCGGGCTGTGGCAGAGGTGCGGGGGCGACATTCACCGGGGCCGGAGCATTGATCACCGGCCCATAGGTTTGAGCGGGCACGTAGTAAGTGTTGTTGTTCCAACCCCCATACGTTCGGCCGTAACCCGGCCCATACCAGCCACGACCCACTGGTGCGGCTCCGCCGAGAATGATCAACGACCAGTTTGTTCGATTGGAACTGCCGTAATGACGGTGATTGTGATCGTCATGATCGTGACGATCACGGTCACGGTCACGATTGGGGGCCGGCTTGCTCGCGGGCCTGGAGGTCACAGGGGGCTGGTGCCCGGCGTCTGGTTTCAAGCCACCAAGAATGGGGTTCGTTGTCGGCTGTCCGTTGATCAGAGCTCCGATCGGCGGAATCTTTTTATTCGTCTCAAATCTTGGAGCGGTCGGCAGTGGCTTGTTGACCGTCTGTTTGTTCTGGGCGGCCTTCTCCGGGGCGGGACGCGCTGGTTGGCCAGCGTTCGGAGTCGGGATAATTGGCGCGGGAAGCGGGCTAAGAGCGGTCCCTATTTTATTCGCGGGAAGAGCCGGAGCAACGTTCGGTGCTGGGTTCGGCGCGGCTTTGGGGGTGTCCGCGGGTTTCTGCGGTACGAGGTCGGTCGCTGGTGCTGGCTTGAGCGAAGGGGCCGGTGCCAGAGCAGGATTCGGCGCAGGTGCGGGGCCGAGTGCCGGTTTCTGAACCGGTGCCGGTGCCGGTGCCGGTGCCGGAGATGGAGTCGGTTTCTGAACCGGAGTCGGTTTCTGAACCGGAGCCGGTGTCGGAACTGGGGCCGGCTTCTGAACCGGTGCTGGTGTTGGAGCCGGCTTCTGAGCTGGTGCTGGTGTTGGTGCCGGAGCCGGCTTCTGAACTGGCGCTGGCGTCAGAACTGGGGCTGGTTTTTGAACGGGTGCCGGTGCTGGCTTCTGGACTGGAGCCGGTGTGGGAGCTGGCTTCGGAGCCGGTGCGGGAGCTGGCTTTGGGGCCGGTGTGGGAGCTGGCTTTGGGGCCGGTGTGGGCGCTGGCGCAGCTCGCGGTGCTGTCGGAGCGGCTTTGGGAGGATTGTCCTTCGGCTTCCCTTTGTCCTTGTCCTTCGCGATGGCAATGGTGCAGGTGAGTCCGAGCACGACGGCGGTGAACCAAGCTTTGGACATGATCATCTCTCCCAATCTCACTAACCGATTCGCAACGCCCCTATGACGCCGCCGATTCGAGTCCCGCAATGGCGAACCCCGTGCCGGATGCTCGCCGCTTCGCAACATGATTACGCGACCGCTCGTAGTGACCCGATTGATCGGGTCGGACTCGACCGCATAAATGCGGTCACGACGAGCGAGAGCCTTGCCAGAACTGTAACCATCGGACCCGCGGCTGTTGACATCATTCCGACAAATCTGCCGTCCGATCGAACGCATCCGATGGAGAATCGTCGCTCAGGAACGAGCACTTGAACGAGACACCTTACGCCGTCGCCCTGCTTTCAATAGGTACGCTCGCTTCGCCTGGTCGAGGAACTCCCAGAACGCCGGAGTGTCAATCTCGCGCAGCCAATGCACGCTGAGCGTCACCTCTTGCCAGGGACCGCTTTCATCTTTGACTCGGACTCGCTCGGCCCGGCCGTAGGCTTCGATCTCGCGAATGTCGTCCACCGGCTTGAGCTTCAACGCCGCCGCCAACGACTTCTGCTGGAAGGTGTGTTCCGGAACTCGGAACTTCAGTGTCAGCAGCCACTCGTCCCCGGTCGTCGCGTGCAGAAACCAGCCGCGCGAGGCATCCGGGCCGATGACTTCCACGACGCTACGCTCGGCCCAATTCGTCGTCAGTCGCGCCGCCGGATCAATCGCCAATCGACCGCCCCTCGCCTGCTGCTCTTGTTCGAGCTTCGCGCCGGTCGTCACCAGTCCGCTCAGCTTGCCGACGAGCGGCACCAATGAGGGACTCTTCTTGGCACTTTTTGACGATTGAATGGCCGGCGCTTCCTCGACTTTCAATTCGGCTTCCAGAGCATCAACCACTCGTTCCAGCGCGGCCCCTTCCCAGCGGCACGGCTTGCCATTGATGGCGACTCGTTCCACGAGATGCCATTTGCGGCCATCAATCTGCCACGGCATCTTCGCGTCGCGCCCCAGTTCGCCGAGCGTGACATCGCCGGCTTTCTTCTTCCGCACCGCATCGGCATCGAAGAACGCTCGCTCGCTGCGCGTCCCCGATTCGAGAACGGCCGCCAGTGCGACTGCGGTGTGAGAGAGTTGGGATAGCTGCTCTCGGCCATCGGCCTTCGGCGTTCGGCCGGAGTGGCGGGCGACGACATCCTCTGGCGTTCCCTCGGCGACGATCCAGCCGCCGCCGTCCCCCGCTTCGGGGCCGAGATCAATCAGCCAGTCGGCCGTCTTGATGACGTCGAGATTGTGTTCAATCACGACGACCGTATTTCCCATGTCGACCAATCGATGCAAGACCTCTAGCAACTTTCTCAGATCGTCGAAGTGCAACCCGGTGGTCGGCTCATCCAATAGATACAACGTGCGCCCGGTGTCTGGGCGAGCCAATTCAGCTGCAAGTTTAACGCGTTGCGCTTCGCCCCCCGAGAGGGTCGGAGCTGGTTGGCCCAACGCTAAGTAGTCGAGTCCCACGTCGCAGAGCGTCTGCAAGATGCGACGAATTTTGGGGATTCTGCCCATGAGCTGCAGCGCGTCGCCGCAGGTCATCTCGAGAACGTCCGCAATGGATCGCCCGTGGTAGGTGATCTCCAACGTTTCGGGGTTGTATCGTTTGCCACCGCACGTATCACAGGGGACCCAGACGTCCGGCAAGAAATGCATCTCGATACACCGCTGCCCATTCCCTTCGCACGCTTCGCAGCGTCCCCCCGCCACATTGAAGCTAAAGCGGCGCGCTGTAAACCCGCGCACCTTCGCGGCTGGCAACTGCGAAAACAGCTCACGAATCAAGTCGAACGCACCGGTGTAGGTTGCAGGATTAGAGGACGGCGAGTTACCCAAGGGCTGTTGATCGACGCGGATCACCTTGTTGATGTGCTCGACGCCAACGATCTTCTCGTGCCCGCCAGGTACTACCTGAGCCCGATAGAGCCGTCGTGCCAGTGCGGCGTTCAGCACGTCATTGATCAGGGTGCTCTTGCCGCTTCCGCTGACCCCCGTTACAGCCGTGAGTGTACCGAGGGGAATGCCGACGGTTACGTTGCGCAGGTTGTGGTGGCGGGCGCCATGAATCTCCAGCCAATGGCGTGGCGGTCCGTGCGCATCTACGACCGGAACCGGCAGGCCCGCGTCCTTCTTCTTGCGCGACGTCTTGGTCACCGCCTTGGCCGTTTTGGCGGCCGCACCCCCTCGGGATGGCTTTTGGGCCGCACTGGTGGTGGTCGAGTCTGCGGGCAGGGCTGGCGTCGCGCCGCCGCACGGCCGACGATTCGTCGGAATGGGAACCCCTTTCTTGCCGGACAAATACGGTCCCGTCACGGACGATAGCGACTTGGCGATCTCCGCCGGCGTCCCAGCGGCCACTATCTCGCCGCCGAATTTTCCAGCACCAGGCCCGAAGTCCAGAATCGCATCGCTGCCGGCAATCACTTCCCGATCGTGTTCGACCACGAGCAGTGTATTTCCCAGATCCCGCAACTTTAAAAGTGCCTGCAATAATCGATGATTGTCACGAGGATGCAGGCCAATGGTCGGTTCATCCAAGACATAGAGGACGCCACACAGGCCACTCCCCAGTTGACTGGCCAGGCGGATGCGTTGTGCTTCGCCACCAGAGAGCGATGCCGCAGGTCGTGACAAGGACAGATATTCCAAACCGACATCCGTCAAAAATTGGATGCGCGACGTGATCTCGCGCCATAGTTCTCCCGCAATTTTTCGTTCGCGAGCGTCCAGCCGCCATTTTTTCAAGGTAACCTGCAATTGACCCAACGGCATGCGCACCAGTTGGTCGATCGTCATTTCTCGAAATTTGAAGGCACCAGCATCTTCGCGCAAGCGACTGCCACCGCAAGCTGAGCACTCAATTTCATCGACCAAATCCAGCAGGCGGGCGCGAAACGCCGCATTCAAGCGAGATGCGGCCTCCAGTGCCGGATAGAGTCCCTTGAATTGAAAACGAAATCGTTGCGGCACTTTGGCAACGGCTGTGGAACCTGATGTGGACCGCTCAACATCGAACCACTGTTCCCCCGTTCCATGTAATAGGAGGCGTCGACACCGGGCATCGAGTTGGTCAATGGGTTGATCCAGTGGTATGCCCGTATTCCGTGAGAGCGACTGGAGCATGGCCTGGGATATTTCCAAGTCCACACTTGGCCATACCAGTAGCGCCCCTTCGGCTAAGGACATCTTCTGGCTGCGCATGAGGGCGGCCGGGTTGGCCCCGTGTTGCAATCCCAATCCTTCGCAATGCGGGCACCACCCCAATGGCGTGTTGAAGGAGAAATGGTGTGGCGTCAAGGGTTCGAAGCTCCGGCCGCAGCGGCCGCACGCGAGGTGTTGGCTATGCGTCGCTACGGGCCAGACACTTTCCGGACGATCTGGCTGTGGATATGCCACGTGCAACACGCCCTGACCAAAGTCGAGCGCTGCCTCGATCGCCTCGGCAATGCGACTGCGGCTGCTTGCGCGGATGGTCAATCGATCCATGACCAGCTCAACCTGATGTCGACGCCGACGATCGATGGCGGGGACGTTATCAAGTTCAAACGTTTCGCCGTCGACACGGACGCGAACGAAGCCGCGAGCTTTCAAGTCCTCCCACAGCGCCTCGTACTGTTGTCCGACCTCAACTTGAAGTGGGGCCATCAAAAAGACCATCGTCCCGTCGGGCTCTGCCATAATCTTGTCGACGATTTCATCCGAAGTTTGTGTACCGACCGGCACTCCACAGCCAGGACAATGGGGAGTTCCCAGTCTCGCGAAGAGAATTCGAAAATAGTCGTAGA